>JAUYJC010000320.1 GCA_030688735.1 Deltaproteobacteria bacterium | reverse complement strand
TGGCACGTTCAAGAAAGGGCAGTCGCTCCGTTTTCATGCGGCAGGGGAGGAATTCAGTGCGCTTGAAGTCGGCATTTTCGCGCCGGAGGAGCGTCCAGCCGAGTCGCTTTCTGCGGGCGAAATAGGTTATATCGTGACCGGCATTAAGGAGGCTGGCATCGTCGCAGTGGGTGACACTATCGGCGCCGTGCGCGGGACGCTTCCGCCCTTACCGGGCTACAGCGTTCCGAGGCCGGTCGTCTGGGCTTCGGTGTATCCGTCAAACCAGGATGACCTCACTATCCTGCGACAATCGCTTGAGCGCTTGCGACTCTCCGACTCCTCACTTTCTTTTGAAGAAGAATCCTCGGGTGTACTCGGCAGAGGATTCCGTTGTGGTTTCCTCGGGCTTTTGCACCTGGAGATAGTCACCGAGCGTTTGAAAAGGGAATTCGGACTTTCGCTCATCGTCACCATTCCCACCATTTCATATGTGGTGACGAAGACGAACGGCGTGCGCGAGACAGTTTACACACCATCGCGATTTCCCGAACACGGCGACATAGAGAAAATAGAAGAACCATGGGCGCGCGTCATCATTATCACGCCCTCCGAATCAGTGAGTGCACTCGTGCAAATGCTGTACGACCACGAGGCGAACACCGTCGCCACCGAGACGTATCACGACGGTCGCATTGAAATGATAGTGGAGATGCCGCTTCGGGAACTGATGCGCGGATTTTTCGACAAATTGAAAAGCATTTCATCCGGCTACGCATCACTTTCGTATGAAATACTTTCCGAACGCGTCGCGGATGTTGCGCGGCTCGATGTGCTCGTGGCGGATGAGCCAGTGCCGGCATTTGCGCGCGTGGTTGCGACGCGGCGCGTGCAAGAAGAAGCGGAGAAAATGGTTGAGAAATTGCACGGCCTTCTCCCGAAACAACTTTTCGTGACGAAGATACAAGCGAAATCGGCCGGTCGCATCATCGCGAGCAAAAGCCTTTCGGCCATGCGCAAGGATGTTACGGGGTACCTCTATGGTGGCGACGTTTCGCGTAAAAATAAACTCTTAGACAAACAAAAACGTGGAAAGAAAAAACTGCTTGAACGCGGAAAAGGGAAAGTAAACATTCCTGAAGAAGTTTTTATGAAAATGGTGCAGTCTTCTGCCGAGTGATTTCGGGTATACTGCATGTATGCGCGCGAAACAATGGCGGCAAGGTTTTCTTATCACGGTCTTGTTGCTCGTATCTTTTTGGCTCCTCACCCTTATTTGGGGGTTGGCCGGGAAGGCGCAGATAGCGGTGACGCAGGCGAACGACGAAAAATGGCAGTATCAGGCGCTTGAAGAGCGCAAAACGATGCTCCAGGCGAATGTAACCGCGCTCCAAACGGAGCGCGGACGAGATGCGGCGATTCGCACGGCATTCGGGGTTGCGCGACCCGGGGAAGAGGTTATCGTCGTGGTGCCGCCGGTGGTTGTAGCACCCACTTCAACGCCGTCCTGGTGGCAAAAAATATTGAGTTGGTTTTAAATTCTACCGAAGTTAAACTTCGGTAAACAAAGCGCGGAATTGGTTTAGTGGTAGAACAGTTGCTTCCCAAGCAACGGGCGGGAGTTCGATTCTCCCATTCCGCACCCCTGTTAACACTTAGTCACACGCAGTGTGACTCCGTAAAACGGCCAAAACGTTAACATTCTTGCCTCCATAGGCACGTTTTCACGTCTTTACCGAGCTCGTCTCCCAGGAGAGACTCGTCCTATGGCCCGCACTACCGTGACTTTCACCATATCTATACCGCCGGCGATGGCCGCCGAGCTTGAAGCAATCCGAAAGAAAGAGCATCGCACCCGCTCGGAACTCATACGCGAGGCGCTGCGCCGCTATATCACGGCCGCCCCCGACAGTAATCACAAGGGAGGATAAGCGGTTCCAGAAAGGAGGATGGTATGAGAAGATGAACTGCACGCACTATGGATTTGTCGGAACTAAGGCGACAGTCTCTTCGAGACACCCTCGGCATTACTGAGGCGGCATTTCCGCGCATTTTGACCTTCGTCGATTTCGCCAACGTCAATCACTGGTTTGACGATGAGTCCTATGACCTGGAGAGTGTCCCGCTTCCGGAGGGCCGATCGGTGGAGATTGATATCAAACGCCTGAAAAGCTTCCTCGACTGCTTCTCCACCGACGTTCGCTTCTATTACGGCCACGATCCGGCCAGCACCGGTTCCATGGCCTTTACGCGAGCCGCGAAGCATGCGTTCGGTGCCCATCGCGTCTTCACGAAACGCATCCAGCAAATTCGGCACGACCTCTCATCGACTGACTCGGTGACCAACACACGCCTGGTGCACTCGGACGACCGGGGCGACTTCGTGTGGATTCCCAAATGCAATTTCGATGTCGAAATATCGGTGGATGCCATGCGTTTGATACGCGCCTATGACACCCTCTGTCTCCTTTCCGGGGATGCCGATTTTGCAGCGCTGGTTCAGCACCTGAAGGCGAAGGAAGGAAAGAAGGTCATACTGATAAAAGGCGGAAGGATTGACGGCTCTCTCGGTAGACTGCTCGACTTAAAAATCGACGCGAGCCAAGTTAAATCCCATGTTGCCCAGATAAAGCAAAAGCCCGGTCACTAGGGCCGGGCTTTCGCGGATAGTCAACCCGAATCCACGGGCAGGACAGAATCGGATTCTGTAGGCTCAATATAGCAAGCAGGGAATAAATAATCAATGAAAGGCAGGAGGGGTGGTGGATAGCTCTCTAGTCAGGGTAAGAAGCCGACAGTTGAGGATTGAGGCCTTGGCGGCACGTTTTCTCCTCTGTAAACAAATCGACTTGTCCTGTAGGGTAGCCGAATGAAAATAGACGATTCGGATTTCGAAGAAATAAAGGCGCTCCTCCCAAAAGGGAGTATCCCGGACGATCCGATCGAAGCGCGGCGGGCAATCGAGAACTTTGTCGATCTCGTTGAACTCTTGATGCGGCCCTTACCGCTTCCGCCTTCAGGGCTCTCTTCATTCCAGGAACCTTCTTCACCAGATGGCCGGGAAGCCTCTTTTGAGGCTCCATCTTCTCATTTCAACCATCATGGAATATAATTCTCGATATGGCTAAGAAACAGAACTATCACGTGACACCCGATCCTCAAAGGGGTTGGGCTGTAAAGAAAGAGGGTGGGGACCGACGTACGTTCGCGCCCACTCAGAAAAGTGCCGAGAAACTTGCAAAGCAATTTGCAACTAAGCAGGGCGGTGGTGAAGTTGTGATCCATGGTCGAGATGGTCGAATCAGAGACAAGGACACCATGGCCCCTGCTAAAGACCCGTTTCCCCCACGGGACGAGAAGCACTAAATCACAAATTGTGAAAAGGCTTGTCGCTTTTGTACCCGAGCTAAGTTTTGGTGGCAAAGCAAAACGACAGCTTTGTGCAGGACTTCATTTTCTTCCCCCCACCCATAAGTTCGCTACTCCGCTAGTTGAAGACATAACCGACGCTGGTTTTGTCACAAAAGGCGGTACCTATCTGTATTACGAGGGAGAGCTACAAGAAGACAGTACCCCTTATGAGGTTTTTGCCGCCTACTGTCATGCGCTAACGTTTTTCTACGTGGACGGGCAAGCCACCTGCCGAGCGGTAAAGGACCTTGATGGCAACCAGCCTGCGGATTTCTACATCGACAAGTTCGATAAATTCGGAGTTGATCCTGATGATCAGATTTCACTCCAAGCTAAAGACATCCGGAAGCTCAATACTTACTACGACAGAATCTTTCCTCACCTTTCAACCAAACAGTTCAATGCCTTTCGTAACGCTCTAGAGTTCTTTGCCCTATTTCAGCGAGAATACGAGATTCGGATTCGCCTGCTCTATCTGAGCATTTGCTTTGAAAGCCTCTTTCTTGAAGGCAACGACTCAGAGGGGATCGGCCATAAGCTTGGACTTCGCTGCGCAGCTTTCCTAAAGCATTTTGATGATCAACTTGATGCGACCGCTACGTATCAGGAAGTTAAGTGCGGTTATGACTTGAGAAGCACAATAATTCATGGCAGTAATTATCAGAAAGCCTCGGGAAAGGTAATAAGAGGCAAGACAAGCAAGGCTACTACCGAACTTGACCATGTCGGCATCTTGGAGAAGATTCTAAAAAACGTTTTTCATTACAGCCTTTCCGATGAGCCCTTCTATCTGGCATCGGTGGACAAAAGTTTCGGTAGAAAAATTGATACTGAGCTCGTTCTAGACAAGTTTTAGTTCAAGAAATGGCTCGCGATGAGACCGCTGCCGCTCTCGCCTGTAGCCCCCATCTTCGTTCAAGCCGCCTTCTTCAGATAGTCCGGGACCAGCTTCTCCGTCGCCTTGATCTCTTCAATCAACTTCAGAAGTTCTGGGTCGCGATTCACGTACCGGGTTCGAACATCGCTGACGAGCCCGCACACGTGCAGATTTTGTGCCTACCAGGCACGTTCTCTAGCCACTGATAATCCACAACCCATATTTGCTGGGCTGGCTGGGTAATGGTAGTGTATATACGTGCCTGTGGGCGCAAGCCCCGTTCAGCTAAGGTATGTCCTAAGCTGAAGGCAGGCACTACAAAAAACCCGCTCTCTGAGCGGGTTTTTTGTTTCCAGATTCACTCTTCGTCGATTCCCTCGCTCGCGAGCTTTTGTCTGCCGTTCTTGATCTTTGAATGAAGCATGACGCTCCAGAAGGTAATGTTGCCGTCACCCACGCGTCGGAGGATGGTCCGGATTCTTATGGGGCGCGAGCCGACGATGGCGACGAGTCCCCAGTATTCGACCGTCTTCATCTTGACCGAGCCGTCCCGGCTGTGGCGTTTGCCGATGGGGATGAGCGTTTTACGATATTCCTGGGTGGTGCCTGACTTGCGAACGACATCGAAAGCCAACGGGAGGAGGCTGAACTTGAGCCTCTGTTCTTCCTTGCTGCGTTCGCGCCGCGCCGAGAACTGTAGATGATGAAATCCATCGGAGTTAAGCACGATGTCCATTCCGAAGTACGGATTGTGTATCGCGCGTTGCTTTTCAAACAACTGCCGTGCTTTTTCCTTTTTGTCCCTAAAATATTCGTCGCTCGGGTGCTCCTGCTCCATAGTGTGGCTTCATAGTAGCGCGCTTCTCTATCTTGTCGATATCAGAAATCAGCTCAAGGAGTTTTGGGTCGCGATTGATGTACAAAGTTCGAACATCGTTGACGAGCCCGCACCGCGATACTTGTGGATAACGACATGTGGTATACTCGCCCCATAACTTTATAGACATGAAAACCGTTACCATCTACAGCACGCCGACTTGCCATTTTTGCCAGATGAGCAAGGAATTTTTCAAAGAGAAGGGCATTACCTACACCGAATATGATGTTGCGCACGACCTCGAGAAGCGTCAGGAAATGATACAGAAGTCCGGCCAGATGGGCGTCCCCGTTATCTTCGTGGGCGACGAGATGATTGTCGGCTTTGACCAAGAGAGGCTCGCGTCTACTCTTGGCATTGCCGCGTAGTCGTTCAGCCGCCATAGTTCAATGGATAGAACGAGGGGTTCCTAATCCCTAGATGTAGGTCCGATTCCTACTGGTGGCACCACAAGGGCACTGGGATGTTAGAATATAGGATATATGGACCCGGATTTAAAACGAGAGCTCACAGAAATTCATGCACTGGTGAAAGATAATCACGATATGCTCCGCGCCATCAGGCGTCACCAATGGTGGAGCTTCATTACCACCGTCGTATTCTGGCTCGTCGTTCTTGTTGCGCCGTTCTACCTCTATCAGCAATACGTGCAACCGCTTGTTGCGAAGTTTTCCGCACCCAGTGCTACCACCGGAGGCTTCAGTTTGCCGACTTCCGCCGATGTACAAAAGCTGATAAACTCATTTAAAGTGGGACAATAGGCCCCGTTAACGCTTGGATAGCTCAGTTGGTAGAGCATCGCCCTGAAGAGGCGGGGGTCCCCGGTTCGAGCCCGGGTCCAAGCACCAAATGAAGACGCTCTTTGTGTGGATACAGGCGCGCGAACGGCATCTCTCCGCGCTCGCGATGGTCGCGGGTTTCGTCGTAGACAGCCTCTTCTTTGAGCGCGTGGACCTCTGGCAGACACAAGCGGTCTTCGCTGCCTACACGGCAGCCTGCTTCATCGCGATTCCGCTTTTGCAATGGCTTGAGACGCGCGCCGCGCGCGGCATCCCCGTATCGCGATGGAAGTTCCTCCTCCCCCTCACGACACAATTCGCGCTTGGCGGGTTCTGGAGCGGCTTCGTCATATTCTACGGCCGTTCGGCCGACTTCGGCGTCTCA
>JAUYJC010000316.1 GCA_030688735.1 Deltaproteobacteria bacterium | reverse complement strand
AAACGCGAAATTAAGCCCACCATTTCCGTAGACACACCATTGCGTGCCAGGGTCGTTGTCTTCATACGCATCGCCTCCGTTTATGCGGTATGAAAACATTATAAATGGTATTTTAGTAAATTCCCACTCCCTTAGCAGTTGACATGAGGGTTCTCCTTTCAAAAGTTTGGTCTATTGGCAGTATTGTAGAGCATCTACTAGGCCATTATTTTTATTCAATACTTACCGTTACTTGCAGAATCTGTTATGGTTTGAATAACATTAAAATGTTACGTAATAATTAACGGAGTTATGAATGGAACAACGCGAGAGTGGACTTGCGGTGCTGATGGAAATTGCGCGGGATCTGACTGCTTCTCTCGCCGCGGATGATCGTTATGCCAGACTCCTCGACGCGGTGACTCGGATGATACCGTGCGATGCCGTTTGCTTGCTGCGGCTCGAAGGGGATGACCTGGTTCCCGTGGCCGGCCGGGGCCTGGCTCCGGAGGCACTGGTGCGCCGCTTCAACCGGCGGGAACATCCCCGATTGGACATCATCTTGAGCTCCGCCGAACCCGTACTCTTCCCCCATGACAGTCGTTTACCCGATCCTTTCGATCACCTGCTTAGTATGGATCACGAAGCCACGCTTAGCGTTCACGCCTGTCTCGGCTGCCGCTTAACCGAAGGCGCGCACGTGGTGGGCGCGCTCACGGCAGACGCGCTTCAGCCGCAAGCTCTTGATGGCGTGGATTTGCACACGCTGAGCATGCTAGGGGCGCTTGCCGGCGCCGCGATGCGGACAACGTCTCTCATCGAGGCCCTGAAACGTACGGCGGAAAGGCGCGGTGAGGTGGCGCGAGAGCTATACCTTAGCGCGGGACGCGCCAGCGGCGGTCAGATATTGGGCGGCAGCGCCGTTGTCCGCCGCCTTCTCGATGAGATTCGTACCGTTGCCGTCTCCCATCTCCCGGTGCTCATCACCGGCGAAACCGGCGTGGGGAAAGAACTGGTAGCGAGGCAAATCCACGATTTATCGACCCGGCATGAGGAAACGATGATTCACGTAAACTGCGCGGCTCTTCCGGAATCCGTGGCCGAGAGCGAGCTTTTCGGCCACGTGAAAGGCGCCTTCACCGGCGCCGTGCGCGACCGGGCGGGGAAGTTTGAGATCGCCCACGGCGGGACACTTTTCCTCGACGAAGTCGGCGAACTGCCGCTCTCACTTCAACCCAAGCTCTTGCGCGCGATTCAGCAGGGGGACGTGCAGCGGGTCGGATCGGATCGGCCGATTCGCGCCGATGTTCGATTGATCGCGGCGACCAATCGGGACTTGAGCGCCGCAATGGAAACGGGTCGTTTCCGGGCCGATCTTTACCACCGCCTCGCGGTTTACCCGATTCACGTCCCGCCGCTGCGCGATCGCCGGGAGGACATCCCGATGCTCGCCGCTCATTTCCTCGACGCGTCGCGGCAGCGGCTTGGACTCGGACCGGTGCGTCTCGCCGAAAATGCGCGGCAGCGACTGATCGCCGCGGAATGGCCGGGTAATGTCCGCGAACTGGAGAACGTCATCAGCCGGGGCGTGCTCCGAGCGGCGCGCGGCGAGACCGGACGAGGACGAACCATTCTCGTTGGAGTCGAGCACCTCGACCTCGGAGACACGCCGCCACCGGCCGGCGCGGATTCGCCATCCGGTGAAAACACGCAAGCGGACATTTCACAGTTGGCGCTGGCCGACAGAGTCGATGCGTTTCGTCGTCGCGCCATCCTCGATGCCGTGGGCCGGCACGGCGGAAATTGGGCAGCGGCGGCCCGCGAGTTGGGACTCCATCGCAGCAACCTTCATCAGTTGGCATCCCGGCTTGGGCTTCGCCTCCGGCAGAAGTGAGGAAGCCAAATGGTTTATCGTGCGCAAAGTAGATTCTTGGGCGCGATGGTGAAAATGAAAATGGAAATTGGTAAAACGGTATCAACTCTGCTGTTGGCTTTTTATCGTTGACAGCGTGAAATCGATTCGACTATCGTCGGTCCAAGCTATTGGGATTGGCGATGTACTCGTCGGTAAGTTCGGCTTGTTTTTCGGTTTTCAATCCGCCCGACCCCATGGATGACATTCATATCATCGATACGACGCTTCGCGATGGGCAGTTGAGCCTGTGGGCCCTGGGGATGAGAACCGGGGCGATGCTCGCCATCGCCGAACAGATGGACCAATGCGGCTTTCAGTCCATGGAGTTTTTCGGTTTCGCCGGGTACATCAAATTCGTCCGCGAGCACAAAGAAAACCCCTGGGACTGGATGAGGCTCGGCGCGGAGAAATTTCGCCGAACCCGGCTTCGGTATCACGGCGGGTTTGCCACGGGTTTTGAAAAGATCCCGCGCTCGGTGCGCAGGCTCATGATCGAGCGCGTGATCGCCCACGGCATCACGTTAACGCGATCTTCCGATCCGTGGAACGACTACGAGGCCGTTGGAACGGAGGTCGCGTACCTGAGAAAGCTAGGGATGGACGTGGTTATCAACATCATCTATTCGGTCTCGCCCCGCCACACCGATGAGTACTACGCCCAGAAGGCGCGCGACGCGGCGGCGATAAAGCCCCACCGCATCTGCTTCAAAGACGTCGCCGGGCTGCTTACCCCGGAGCGCACGCGCGCGCTGATTCCGCTGATTATGAAAAATATCGGCGACGTGCCGCTCGAATTTCATGCCCACTGCAACAACGGCCTGGCGCCGGTGAATTATCTGGAAGCGATCAAGCTCGGCGTAAGGATATTGCACACGGCCGTGCCGCCCCTCGCCAACGGTTCTTCCCAACCGTCAGTCTTCAACGTGGCGGCAAACGCCCGGGCGCTTGGCTACAGGCCGCTCGTTGACCTGGGGGCCGTCAAGCCGGTGGAGAACCACTTCACTTTCATCGCCAAACGGGAAGGCCATCCGATCGGCGCGCCGCGGGAATACGATCACGCGCAATATCTTCACCAGGTGCCCGGCGGCATGATCTCGAACCTGCGCCATCAACTCCGTCTCATGGGGATGGAAGATAAGTTGCAAGAGACCTTGGAGGAGGCGGGCCGGGTGCGCGCCGAGTTCGGCTATCCGATCATGGTGACGCCGCTGGCGCAATTTGTCGGCAGTCAGGCGGCGATCAATATCATCGTCGGCGAGCGCTATAAAGAAGTGACGGACCAGGCTATCCAGTACGCCCTGGGCCATTGGGGAAAAGAGGGGCCTTTAGTGATGGACGCCAGCGTCAAGGACAAGATTCTTAGCCGCCCCCGCGCCAAGGAATGGGAAGGATGGACGCCGCCGGAGCTGTCGCTTCAGGAAGTAAAGAGAAAATTTGGGGGGCCCGGAGTTTCGGATGAGGAGTTAGTGCTCCGCGTCATTGCCGGCGAGAGCGCGGTCAAAGCGATGCTTGCGGCCGGAGCGCCGCGGGAATACCTACGCACCAGCCAGCCGCTCGTAAGGCTCATCGGCGAGGTAGCCAAGCGCGGCGATTGCCGCCAAGTCTTTATCCAAAAAAACGGCCTTAC
>JAUYJC010000312.1 GCA_030688735.1 Deltaproteobacteria bacterium | reverse complement strand
TCCTTGTCCACAAGCAAAAACCAAGCGCCTTTTTCGGCACGCCGCTAATGAGCATGCTCACGGAAGTGCACGCGGACACCTTACTGGTCACCGGCACCACCACAAGCGGTTGCGTGCGCGCCAGCGTCATCGACGCCTTTTCTTACAATCTCAAGGTCTCGGTGATCGAGGAATGCGTCTTCGACCGCGGCCAGGCATCTCACAAAATTAACCTCTTCGACATGGCGATGAAATACGCCGACGTGATCCCGCTCAAGGAAGCGGTCGACTACATCCACGGCCTGCCGGATACTCTGTTCGCGCCGGCGCTGTAAGAAGAAGTTTCGTGTTTCACGTTGCGGTGTTCGAATTGGAGCTGTCCGTAACTCCGCTGTTATAAACCCGGATTCCGCAGTGGGAAAGTGACGCTGTGAGCGAGGGGCAAACCTTGCGCAACGGAGACAATGCTTTTGTACCCCAGAGCTAAGGACAGATCTCGCTGCTGTGCGAATTTAGTCGGAGCAAAGCTCCGAGGTATCTTTGCGAAATTCTCCGAAGCCCTTCCACCCTCCTTCGCCAAGGCTACGGAGGGTTCTCCTCGCCTTCATCCTCGCAGCAAGCTGCGAGGTATTCGGCGAAGGAGAATAAGGCGTTGTGCCAAGGGGCAGAAAAGACATTGAAACAGCACCCCTGGGTGACTTCGCCGCTCCAGGTCTGTCCTGAGCGCAGTCGAAGGGTTCGCCCCTCGCTCATGTTCAACTGCGGAATTCGGGTTGAACTGAATTTACGGGTTTCACTGCGAAGGCTATGTTGGTCTGAGCTATCCGCGCTACCCCATCAAGCCGAGATACCTCCAATAGGGAATGGCGGCGACCAAGGCTAAGATATAGGCGGCGGCATAAAAGGGATTGACCCGGCACATCAGCGGATAACTGAACCCCTTCTTCTCGGACGTCGAATAGGCGAGCGTATGCCAATCGACCTGAAAGGGGAAAAACCAAACTTCAGAGGCCATCAAAATGATCATCGCGACGATCCATGGGCTCATGCCGATATCGACGGACAAGGGGAGCAGGGCGACGCACAGCGTCACGACGGTAAGAAAGCTGGTGAAGAACAGCTTAAGGAGATAGGTCAGAATCGCGATGATGACGAAGAGCAGGGC
Source organism: Deltaproteobacteria bacterium (assembly GCA_030688735.1). Lineage (GTDB taxonomy): Bacteria > Desulfobacterota > Binatia > UBA9968 > UBA9968 > JACPFE01. The sequence goes on along the minus strand of JAUYJC010000312.1, from coordinate 17,132 downwards.
CGGATTTTGCAGGAACGGTAGTATCGCCGGCGAGATCAACTCGATCAGCCATTGATCGATTCTCGCCTGCTTCAATAGCGTGGGGATGCTCAGAGTCACGCCCATATAGATGAGCAACTCCCAATCGATCGCCCTCCTGAAAGTTTGCGGGTCCAAGACGCCGGCGGTGATGAGAACCGTAAAGGCGACCAGGGCGATCCAGGCGCTGTCGATGCCATGATAAGAAGTCGTTAGCCAACCGGTTATGGTAAAACAAAGAACGCCGAGGCTGATCCATTCTTTGAATGAAAGAGGTCCCAGGACATCGAGTTGCGTTTGCACCATTTTGTAAGAGACGATCGGTTGCATTTCCGGCTTATAGAGCGTGACAATGCAGATCAGCAATAAGACGATGACGATCAGAGTCGGCGGCAGGGCGGCGACGAACCAATAACCCCAGGTGAACTGCTCGCGCACGTCGGCCGGCAGCAGACCCCAGGCGATCAAGCTGGTGGTCGATCCGGTGAGGAACAGAAAGCCCAGCTGGCCCAGGCCGAGAAAGCTCGCTGCGAAGAGACCGGTGGAGGCCTTGGAAGGAGTCTTGTAACCGAGACTATCGGCGAGATTCATCAGCATCTGGCTGGTGATCGAAGTGCGGGCGGTCTGCTGGGGAATCAGGGCCATCACCACGACTCCCATCACGCCCGTGGCGATGACCTGCCAGTAAAAGCTCAGGGGGAAAAAGCGCACCAGATGGAGCGAGAGCCGATAAAAAAGTCCGGACCCCGTAATCGCTGCGCCGATTCCCAGCACGCCCAGGGTCATGAACCAAGTCGTGCTCGCGAACCCACCCATGACGGTATTCGGCGGAGCCAGGCGCGTAAGAATCAATCCCAGGCCGAAAATCAGCGCGACGGCATAATCGGGCAAGACCCAGAAGATCCAGTAGATCAAGGTCAGGGACAATAGGCCGAGCAGTTTGTTGCCGTTGGCGTCCAGGCCGGTGTCAGGCTGCGCGAACCAAAGATAAGCCCAGATGCCGAGACCGGCAATGCCTCCCAGCCAGCGGCTTAGCGAACTCGATTGGCGCAGAGTGAGCGACAATCCCAGCAACTTTGAAAGCAGCGCACGTGTCCTTCCGCCGGCCATCGAGAGGGTGGAATCTAGAGCGCCCTTAGGATTCGGGAAAGAATCGGCTTGCTCGCCACCGGCGCTTTCGCGCTCCACCAGATTGAGCGCGCTTTTCAGGACGTTGATCGCCTGGGGACGCTCTCCTCTTTGCGCTAACGCGTCCGCCATGCCCACGTAGCGGTCGACCACTTCGGCCCCGAGTTTCCCTTGGGCCCGGCGTGCCAGTCCCGTCTTGTAAGTTCTGATCACGGCCGGCAAGTCGCCCAGTTGGGTGAAAATCATCGCTTGCAAGTGGATCAACTGTGAATCGGTAAAAAGATGATCTGCTGGAATGCTTTCCAAAACATCCTTTATGAACGGGGCGGAGACATTGAGCCCTACTTCGTCTAGAGCCGCAAGCACCCGGGATACGCCGGACCACTCCTGGATGGCTAAATAGTGTTGAACCGCTTGTTGCCAGCGGCCCAGCGTTTCGTAGCCCGCGGCGATTTGGCGGTGGAGTTGTTGCTTACCTTCTTCTCCCTCGACCTCGAACAATTTTTCCTGCAGGAAATCTTTGAAGAAGGCATGCAGTTCATACCGTTCGCCGCCAAGGCGGCGAATCAGAGGAAATTGCTGTTTGTCGGTCTCCGCAGGCAGAAGGGTCGCTGCGGAGGTAGCGAGGAGTTGGTCGGCGGTCTCGGTATTGATTTCGCCCAGCAGGCAGGCGCGGCGGAAAAATACTTGTTGCGCCGGGGATCTCAGGGAATAAAACTCCTCTGCCAAAGAGTTAAACGCATCACGACCGGATTTGTATTGCTGGTCGGCGCGGGCCAGGCGCTTGCTCAGCGTCGCGCAAAACTGCTTGAGCCAGGAGGGATGCTTTTCGATCAATTCATCCCAAGCCTCGCTGCTGAGCTTCCACAGCGTGGTTTCCTTGACCGTGACGATGGTCGCCGATCGGGGTTCACCCGAGAGCAGCGCCATTTCTCCAAACCAGTTCTGCGGTCCGAGCACGGCGATGGGTTCAGATCGGCCGGACGGGCTTTCCAGCAGGACCTGCACGGTGCCGTCTTTGATCAGATAGAAAGCGTCTCCTTTGTCGCCCTGGACGACTATGGTTTGTGCCGCGCCGAAGGAAATCTCCTCCATCTTGCCGAGCACCTTGGCGATGTCCTCGCGCGACAGGCTGGAGAAAATCGGGATGCCTCGTATGATGTCCGCCAGCGGTTCCATGATGATTCTTGTCTACCGGATGACTCGATCCGCCTTTTTAAGCATCTCCTGGGACAGGTTGACGCCGATGAAGTGGGCGGTTCGATAGTTAAGAGTCAGATCGAATTTACTGGCGCGCTGAATCGGCAGAGTTTCGGCCTTTCGTCCCTTTAATATCGCCTCCACCAGGCGGGCGGCCTGCCGGCCCATCTCGTAGTAATTAGGACCGTAGGCGGCCATCGCTCCTTTGATCGCCCAGAAATCCTCGTTAAACATTGTCGGGATTTTCTTTTTTCTCACGGCATCGAAAATAAAATCGGCCTCGCTTTCGACCAGGTCGTCGGGCATGTGGAAGAGCGCCTCGTTCTTCGGGGATTCGAGTTGGCCTATGGATGCTTTCAATTCGTCCGCCGACTTGACGCCGTGTTCAACAACTTCCAGGCGGAGCTTTTGCGCCGCCGCTTTGGCAATTCCAAAGTTTTCACGGGCGAACGCGTCGTTGGAGTCGAAGAAAACATGAACTAGCCGCAGGCCGGGTAATATCTCTTTTAGAATCGCCAGCCGCTTCTCGGTAGCCTGCGAGGCGAACGCGCCCACTCCGGTCAAGTTCGCGCCGGACCCATCGAGGCTTTTGGCCAAACCCAACCGGATCGGATCTCCGGGATGGATAAAGACAATGGGCAGGTCGCGCGTAGCGGCTTTCGCCACCCGCGTCGCCCGGGTGCCGGTAGTAAAAATAACCTCGGTTTTTTTCGCCACGAGTTCTTTGGCAGCCGGTTCCAAGCCGGCGCGGTCGCCTTTGGCGTCGCGAATTTCAAAAATGATATGTTTCCGCTCCTCGAATCCTAGCTGTTTGAGCGTCTCCTTGAGCCCTTTAATGGATTGAGATTGCGGCCGATCCATCTGGGGGATCAGGACACCGACGCGCGCGACTCGAGGCTGAGCTTGCGCCGCCATTGGCACGACGAGAAAAAGCAACGTTGCGACCCATCTGGTAAACATTTTTGCTGCTCGGCTAGGGCGATCGAAATAAGTCCAGTTTCATACCTTCGTAGGCGGCGGCGGCGCCGGGGAAGATGCGTTGCGCCCGCTTTTCCATCGCGGTTATTGTTGCGTCGTCATGAGTCGGGTCGTGGTGAAATAGAATCAGCCGTTTCACGGAGCTCTTTCTCGCCACCTCGGCGGCCAGCTCCACCGTGGTGTGCCCCCAGCCCTTTCGCGGACTGGTGGCGGAATGGTATTCGCGGTTGAGATATTGCGCATCGTGGATCAACACGTCGGCGCCGCGGATGAACTGAATGATATCGCGGTGCCCGCCGTCCTTCTGTTCGACGTCGGTGGCATACACGACGCTTTTGCCGCGATAGTTAATGCGATAGAGCAGCACGCCATTAGGATGCGCCTTGCTTCTTTTCACCAGAATCGTGACGCCGTTTTCCGGCTTTTCCGCCCCAGCGCGGTCTACCCGCGGCAGGTCCCCAGAGTCTCGCAGCTCAACGCGCTCGCCGCCTTGCAGCGAATAGTATTTGCTGTTGGCGTCGAGATCCCGGAGTTTGACCGGGAAAAAGCGCGGTTCCATGGCCGCGCGCAGCGTATCGTGCAGCGGCTTTTCCGGCGAGCCCGGTCCGAAAACGCAGACCCGATTGCCGGGGCGAAACAGCGGCTCGAAGAAGTAAAAGCCGAAGACGTGATCATGGTGGGTGTGGCTGAGAAACAGGTTCAAGTGCTTCGGCCCGCCACGCCCATTGGCCAATTTTTTGCCCAGGGGAATGATGCCGGTGCCGGCGTCGAAGATCAGGTGATGTCCGCCGACCGACGCCTCGACGCAGGAGGTGTGGCCGCCGTAGCCCAGCGTGGTCTTATCCGGCGTCGGATAGCTCCCCCGCACGCCCCAGAACTCGAGGCGGAACCGGGATGCGTTCATAGGTGATTTTGATGCCATTGCCGCCTACTTGGTCTTGATGATATTAAAAGCTGCCACCGGGCGCGGGAAACCCTTGAGGGTTAGTTCTTCGCGCGGCTCGACTTCAACGACCTCTTCGATCCTGCTCAGGGTTTTGCGATCGACGAGGATCTGGCCTCCCATAGCCTCGCCGCACAGCCGGGCCGCGAGGTTGGTTACGTTACCGATCGCACCATAGTCCATCCGGCCCTCAAAGCCAATATTTCCCAGGGTGGCGTAACCCGCGGCCAAGCCAATGCCCAGGTCCAGATCATAACCTCTCTTCAGCCACCCCTTGCGCAGTTCGGCCACCCGCAGTTGCATTTCAAGCGCCATTCGAATCGCTTTCTCGGTGTGATCCGGACAGAGCACCGGATCATTGAAGAAAATCATGATGCCGTCCCCGGCGAAGCGCTCCAGGGTGCCGCCGTATTCGAAAATGAGCCTGCCCATCTCGGCGTGATAGCCACGCAACACTTCCATGACCTCCTCCGGCTCGGCGCTTTCGGAAAAGGCGGTAAAGCCGCGCAGGTCGAGGAAGACGACGGTGATTTCCCGGCGGTGGCTTTTGAAATGACTTTCGTCCCCGCCCAGGATGGTTTCGGCGATCTGCGGCGAAAGGTAGCGCTTGAGCCGGTTCACGCGCTCGAGCTCTTCCACCTGGCGCGCGACCTTGTCGGCGAGGTCGCGGTTCCAGTCTTCCAATAAGTCGCGCATCTCCTTGATGCGTATCATTGCGCGCACCCGCGCCATCAGCTCGAAGGAGTCGAACGGTTTCACCACGTAGTCGTCCGCCCCCGCGTCCAGGCCGCGGATCTTGTCTTCCTGCGTGGCCTTCGCCGTGAGCAGAATCACGGGAATCCCCTTGTGCGTCTCATCCTTGCGCAGCCGTCCGAGGACTTCCAGGCCATTCATGTTAGGCATCATATAATCGAGAAGGATCACATCTGGCAAGAAGGAAGGCACTTTTTCCAGCGCCTCCGCCCCGTCCGTGGCGCGCTCGATCGTATAGCCCTGGTCTTGCAGCTCCTGCTCCAGCAGGTCGAGATTGAACGGCTCATCGTCGACGATCAAGATTTTATTCGGCATAACCGCCCCTATTTTGGATTTTCGATGGTTCGACATGGCTCACCACAGTTTTTGGATTTTCGATAATCCGATGGCAAGTTCAAGGATCGAGAACGACAAGTACTATTCATTGTTTTCCCTCCTTCAATCCAAAATCCAAAAGCGGCCCCGCAGACGGCAATCCAAAATTCACCTGAGCGCTTCCTCCGCGAAGCCGGTGTCGAACGATTGCCGCACGTCGTACTGCTTGGCCTTGGGATGGTCGATGAACTTGAGCGCGTTGGCCATCGCTTTTTCGACGACTCTGATCGTCGGCGGATAGATGTCCTTGTAGAATTCATAGCTGCCTTGCAGCGAAGCGTCGTCGCCGACGCGGGTGAATTTTTTGATCGCCTTCTTGGTCACCCTGGCGTTTTCCCTGGTGAGGATCTGCGCTTCTTGCAGCGCGCGCAAAAAGTCAACGGCGATCTTGCGACCCTTGGGGTCCTTGAGCCACGACTCGCGCGCGCCAACGGCAGCGGTAGGAAATAAACCGTACTCGGTCTCCGAAGGTCGGAAGAGCAACTTGAAGCCCGCGTTCTTGGCGTTCAAGCCGGCCGGATACCCAATCATGGACACGTCGACCCTGCCGCCCAGCAACGCGGCCAGCGACTCGCCGACCCCGCCGTTTTGGATAAAAACAACTTCATTGGGTTTGATCCCGGCGGAGTCCAACATCGCGAGCCCGGCGAAATGGGTCGATGCGCCCAAACGGGTGACGCCGATTCTCTTGCCCCTGAGATCGCCGACCGACTTGATCTCAGGCCTTGCCCAAGCGTCGATGGCCAGAACCGGCAACGGCGTTCCGATCACGATCAGATCACTACCGCTAAGACGGCTCGACAGCACCGCGCCGCCGGCGGTATATCCGAGGGGAAATTCTCCGGCGAGTATCGCCGAATTGATCAGCGGTGAGCCTCCCATAAAGACCGGAGAGACCTCGATGCCATGCTTCTGAAAAAGTTTTTCTTCCACGGCGATAAAGAACGGGATGGCCGCCCCGGAGATCGGGGTGAAGCCCACCGTCAGCTTCGACCAATCCTTTTGCGCCGCCTGCGCCGGAAAGCTAAGAGTGACGAGAAAAGCGCCAAAAGAGCTGAGCATCAAGAGCATAGCGCAATGCGTAAGACGAATGACGTTCTTTCTCATAAGTTTTCTCCCGTTTGTTGCCCTTTTCTCTTTGTCCACGCGGTTTGTGTTTTTTCACCGAATCACCTTATCCGCCCGCACCAGCACATTCGGCGGAACCGTCACGCCGATCTGTTTGGCGGCTTTTAAGTTGACGATGAAGTCGAACTTCATCGGCTGCTCGACGGGTAGGTCGGCGGGCGTTCGTCCTTTGAGAATTTTGTCCACGTAAGTCGCGGCGCGGCGGTACAGATCGCCGATCAACGGGCCGTAGGCCATCAGGCCGCCTTCCTCGACAAACTGTCGGGTCGGATAGATTCCCGGCAGACGATGCTTGAGCGCGAGATCGACTATTCGCTTCGAGTTCAGTGTGGCGAGCGGTGACGTTAATATGATAATCGCCTGGTCGCGCGCTTTGGTCATCGCTGTGAACGCGAGATCGATATCATCGGCCGACATTATTTCCAACGGGTGCAAACGTAAGGACAAAACTTTGGCGGCCTCTTCGGTTTCTTTAATTTGGGTTCTCGCTCCGCTCTCGCGCAGATTCCATAGCGCCGCGACGCGGGTTTTTTTGGGAAACGATTCTTTTAGCAGCTCAAGCCGCTTAACGGTCAAGTCGGTTGGCATCACGCTCAAGCCCGTGACGTTTCCGCCCGGCTTCGCCAAGCTGTCAGCAAGCCCGGTCGAGAGTGGATTGCCGGTGGTCATAACGATGGGCAGCGTTTGGGTAACCCGTCGAGCCGCCAGAGCGCCGATCGAAGCGGTGGTGACGATGATATCGACTTTGTCGCGCACGAGCTCGGCGGCGAGATCGGCGAGCCGTTCTTGTTTGCCCTCAGCGTAACGGTATATGAGGATAATGTTTTTACCTTCGCTGTAGCCGAGATCGCGCAGACCCTGCTTGAATGATTCCAGATGCGGTTGGTCTTTGCCGCCGATGAATAGAATGCCGACGCGGGGAATTTTGTCTGCGGCCCTGGCCGGCGCCGAGCCATTGACGAGCGCCAAAAACAAAACGCTAAACGTTAATGCAATGATCTGTTTCTTCATTTTTCCTCGCACAACGGGTGTCGCCCTTTTCACCGCTCATCGGATAACCCGATTCGCCCTTACCAGCACGTTCGGTGGAATCGTCAGGCCGATTTGGTTTGCGGTTTTCAAGTTGATCACAAACTCGAACTTGTGCGGCCGTTCCACGGGTAGATCGGCCGGTTTGGTACCTTTGAGGATTTTGTCGACATAAACCGCCAAGCGGCGATAGGCGTCGCTTAGGTTCGGTCCATAGGAGGCCAGGCCCCCGGCTTCGACATATTGGTTCCAGCCAAACATCGTCGGCAGCCGTCGCTTGAGCGCGAATTCTGCCAGTGAGTCGCGGTGTGCCACCGTGACGGCGTCAGGAAAAGTGAGCAGCGCTTGAGCGCGCTCCTTGAGGATGGCCTCGTACGCTCCGTTAAATTCGGCGCCGGAGGTCACCGGGTGAGCGGATAAACTAATTTTCAATGCTTGCGCGGCGGCCTGGGTTTCTTTGAACTCGCTTTGCTCGCCCGGATGGGTGCGATTGGTTAGGATCGCAACCCGAGAGATCTTCGGGGTTATTTCTTTGAGCAGTTCCAACCTCTTGGCCGCTAGCTCTAAAGCCAGAAAACTCATACCCGTAAGATTGCCGCCCGGCCGCGCCAAGCTCTCGACAAAACCGGCTTCAACCGGGTCACCGCTAGTACCAAACACGACGGGTATGGATGTGGTCGCCAATCGTGCCGCTCGTACGGCGGCTGGGCCTTGCGCCACAAGGACCTCGACTTTTTGCTGCACGAGTTCGGCCGCCAACGCGGCGATTTGGTTAAGATCCTCGGAGGCGCGGAAAACGATCGCCAGATTCTGTCCCTCGCCGTACCCAAGATCGCGCAGTCCTTGTCTAAACGCCTCGAAATACGGCGATGGCCCCTTGGCCGCCGCGAGATAGCCGATGCGCCGTAACTTCGCCGGCTGCTGCGCCTCGGCGAAAGAAACGGTTGTCAGAAAGAAAACCGCCACTAGCCAGATGAGAATTCTATTCGTCATGGGTTTCACTCCTTTGTTTTTACTAACACCTGACAACGAACCACCTACTGCCTCATCGCGTCCTCCACGAAACTGTTGTCGAACGATTGCCGCACGTCGAACTGCTTGGCCTTGGGATGATCGAGGAACTTGAGCGCGTTAGCCATCGCTTTCTCCACGACCCTGATTGTCGGAGGATAGGCATCCTTGTAAAATTCATAGCTGCCCTGCAGCGAAGCGTCGTCATCGATACGGGTGAATCTTTTGAGCGCCTTCTTCGTCGCCCTGGCGTCTTCCCTGGTGGGGATTTGTGCTTCTTGCAGCGCGCGCAAGAAGTCGACCGCGACCTTGCGGCCCTTGGGGTCCTTGAGCCACGACTCGCGCGCGGCGACGGCAGCGGTGGGAAACAGACCGTACTCGGTCTCCGAAGGTCGGAAGAGCAGCTTGAAGCCTGCGTTCTTAGCCTTTAGGCCGGCCGGATACCCAATCATGGACACGTCGACCCTGCCGCCCAGCAACGCGGCCAGCGACTCGCCGACCCCGCCGTTTTGGATAAAAACAACCTCATTGGGTTTAATCCCGGCGGCGTCTAGCATCGCGAGCCCGGCGAAATAGGTCGATGCGCCATAACGGGTGACACCGATTTTTTTCCCCCTAAGATCGCCGATGGACTTGATCTCCGGCCGCGACCAACCGTCAATGGTCAAAACCGGTAACGGCGATGCGATGGCGACGATATCGCTGCCGCTCAGACGGCTCGACAGGATCGCGCCACCGGCAGTGTAGCCGATAGGGAATTCTCCGGCGAGTATCGCCGAATTGATCAGCGGCGAACCTCCCATAAAGACGGGAGAAACCTCAAGGCCGTATTTTTGAAAGAGTTTCTCTTCCACGGCGATAAGGAACGGGATCGCCGCGCCGGAGATCGGGGTGAAGCCCACCGTCAGCTTCGGCCAATCCTTTTGCGCCGCCTGCGCCGGAAAGCTAAGAGTGACGAGGAAAGCGCCAAAAGAGCTGAGCATCAAGAGCATAGCGCAATGCGTAAGACGAATGACGTTCTTTCTCATAAGTTTTCTCCCGTTTGTTGCCCTTTTCTCTTTGTCCACGCGGTTTGTGTTTTTTCACCGAATCACCCTATCCGCCCGCACCAGCACATTCGGCGGAACCGTCACGCCGATCTGTTTGGCGGCTTTTAAGTTGACGATGAAGTCGAACTTCATCGGCTGCTCGACGGGTAGGTCGGCGGGCGTTCTGCCTTTGAGAATCTTGTCCACATAGGTTGCCGCGCGGCGATAGAGATCGCCGATCAGCGGGCCGTAGGCCATCAAGCCACCCTCCTCAACAAACTGCCTCGTCGGATAGATTCCCGGCAGACGGTGCTTGAGTGCGAGCTCGACAATTCGCTTCGAGTTCAGTGTGGCGAGCGGCGACAAGATCACCACCAGCGCATTGTCGCGCGCCTTGGTAATCGCTATGAAGGCGCGGTCGATGTCATCGACCGACTTTATTTCCAGCGGATGCAAACGTAAGGACAAGGCTTTGGCGGCCTCTTCGGTCTCTTTAAATCCCGTTACCGCTTCGCGCTCGCGCGGACTCCATAGCGCCGCGACGCGGGTTCTTTTTGGAAAGGATTCTTTAAGCAGCTCAAGCCGCTTTACGCTCATATCGGACGCCATCACCGATAAGCCCGTCACGTTTCCGCCAGGTTTGGCCAAACTAGCGGCAAGCCCCTCCTCGAGCGGATTGCCGGTGGTCATCACGATCGGTAGCGTTCGGGTTATTCGCCGAACTGCCAGAGCGCTGATCGCGGCGGTCGTGACCATAACATCGATTTTCTCACCTATGAGCTCGGCAGCGAGATCGGCGAGCCGTTCTTGTTTGCCTTCAGCGTAGCGGTATACGAGAGTAATATTTTTACCTTCGGTGTAACCGAGTTCGCGCAGACCCTGCTTGAATGATTCCAGATGCGGTTGGTCTTTGCCGCCGATGAAAAGAATGCCGACGCGAGGAATTTTGTCAGCAGCCCTGGCCGGCGCCGAGCCATTGACGAGCGCAAAGAGCAAAGCGCAAAGTGCAAAACCAATGACTTTTATTCTCATGAGTTTTCTCCGCTGGTCATTTTCCTCCCTTTCTACACCTTACCGGTCCCGCCTCACGGCAAGAATTTATGGATCTTCTTGAGCAACTCCTGATCGTCCACGGGCTTCGGTAGGTAATCATCGCAGCCGGCTTTGCGCGCGTCGATCTCGTCGCCGACCATGGCGTGGGAAGTGACCGCGATGATGGGGATATGCTTCAAGGCGTCGTTGGCCTTGATTTTCCGAGTCGCTTCCCAGCCGTCCATCACCGGCATCCCCAGGTCCATGAGAATCAAGTCGGGTTTCTCTTCTTCGGCCTTTCTAACGCCGTCCTCGCCGTCGACCGCCTGCAAGATGGTGTATTCGTCCTCGAGAAGTTGGACCATCAGCTCGCGGTTCCACTCGGTGTCGTCCACCACTAGGATTGTTTTCTTTGCCATTTTCCTTGCCTCCTCGCACACCCACAATTTTAGATTTTAGATTTTAGATTTTGGATTGTCGGTCCTTTCGGAAATAAAATACCGACGAGATATTCCGAAACACAGAGTTGTCATGGTCGTCGTCTGAGCGTTTTTATGGAAGCGACTGTCATGGCTACGATTTCGTTGGCTTCCCGTAAGAGATCAGCAACCTGGGCATTGGACACGAGTTGAGATTCAACGAGCAGCTCCAGCCAGTAGGTAGACTCGTCTGCTTCTTCTTCAACGATGTTGAGTTTCGAAATAACATCGGCCGTGGATCTTCCCCGACAGGCAGCGCGATAGTTCGCCCCAACGGACGTGCCGGAGCGAATGAGCTGTCTGCCGAGAACGTCAGCAGTTCTGCTCTTAGGCAGAGCCTCAACGAACTCGATAACTCGCAGTGCAAACCTTTTTGTTCGGTCCTTAAAAGCCCTTTCGTCCATCGTTTATTTGCTCCGCAGATGGTGTTTTGTTTTTCCTCAATCCAAAATCCAAAATCGAAAATCCAAAATTATTTTTTCAGCTCCATCGGCATCGTGATCGTGAACTTTGAGCCCTTGCCGACTTCGCTCTCGACGACGATCTCGCCGCCCATGAGATTGACAAATTTCTTGACGATGGCGAGTCCCAGCCCGGTGCCGCCGTATTTGCTTGCCGTGGTCTTCTCCGCCTGCTGAAACTCTTCGAAGATATGCTCCAGAGCTTCTTTCTTCATGCCGATGCCGCTGTCAGAAACCGCCAGCTTCAAGGTGCCATTCTCGCGCGAGGCGGAAACTTTGATTTCGCCCTGCTCGGTAAACTTCGCCGCGTTGCTCAGGAGGTTGAAAAGAATCTGCTTGAGCATATCGCGGTCGGTCTTCAAAGGCGGCAAATCGGGCGCGATATCCCGGACGATCCGCACGCGCCCGTCCTTGAGCAGTGGTTCGACGGTCGCCGTGGTCATATTGATGATCTCTTCGACTCGGAAAGTTTCGGCGATCGCCTCCATTTTGCCCGCGTCGATCTTTGCAAGGTCAAGCAGCGTATTAATGAGGCCGAGCAGATGCTCCGAGCTGATCAGCACTTTCCCTAGATTCTCTTTCTGCAGGTCGGGGATCTGTCCTTCCACTTTGCGCTTAACGATGCGGGTGAAGCCGATGATCGCATTCAGCGGCGTGCGCAGGTCATGGCTCACCCGAGCGAGAAATTCAGACTTATGCCTGTTGGCCGCTTCGAGCTGCTGGTTTTTCTCCTCGATCTCGTGAAACAGCCGGACGTTCTCGATGGCGATCACCGCCTGGTCGGCGAAAGTTTCAAGCAGTTTGATTTGCTTGTCGGAGAATAGTTTGACCTCCGCGCGGCGGATGACAAGGGCGCCCAGAGGGATACGTTCCCGCAAGAGCGGTGTCGCGAGCCCGACCCGGTAGCAGAACTGTTGCGCAAGCCTTTTGCTCTCAGGGAACTCGGCCTCTGACACTGCCAAGATATCGTGGATATGGACTGTTTGCCGGTCGACCACGGCCCGCCCACTCATGGAGCCGCGACTGAGAGGCAAGGTTAACCCTTTTGGCCTCGCTCCCAACGGCGTTGAGGCGAAGGAAGCTACTAGCCGAAGGGAGTCTCCCTCCAGCCGATAGACGCTTGCGTCGCTGGCACCGCATACCCGAGCGGCGTTCTCGGCTACGGCGTCAAGCACCGACGACAGCTCAGTCGGCGAGCTGGCGATGACGCGCAATATCTCACTCGTTGCCGTCTGCTGTTCCAGAGACTCGATGAGTTCTTTGTTTCGTTGTTCGATTTGTTGATACAGACGGCCAAGTTCCTCGCTCATCCGATTCAGGTTGGCGGCGAGAGTCCCTAGCTCATCCTGATTCAGAACCTCGACGCGCTGCGAGAAATCACCCGCCGCGATCTGCGTGAGCCGCGCGTCCATCTCCTCGACCGGCCCGATCACCGACCATGAGATCGCGTAGCCGAGAATGAGGGCCAGCGCGATGCTGCCGACGGCAAACCCGATCACGATCCAGCGGGAATGCGTATACGCGGCTTGGCTCGCTTCGATGCTCGCAACCATGTCGGCTTCCGCGCGATTGACCAGTTGATTCATCAGTCGCTCGAGGCGCTCAGCTAGAGGATTGGCCTGAGTAATTTGGAGTTGGTTTCCTTCGGCGATCTTGCCGCCTCGAATCATTTCGACGACCTGACTCACCACTTGAATAAATTGATCGTAGTCCTTGCGAACCTGACCCAGCAGCTCGACCTCGTCCTCGGCCACAAAGTGAAGTCGGTCGACGTCGTAGCCGAACTGGTTCAGCTGGCGCAGCGTGGCATCAAGTGTCCGCTCGTCAGGCGCCAAAAGGGCAGAGGCAACGCTGTAGAGCTGGGCGGTGGTGTCGTGCTGGAGCTGGCGGTAGGCGGCGATTTTTCGCTGGAGCTCGACCAGATCTTTGGCACGCCGGTTGGTGTCGCTCAGCGCCTGGAGACCGACGGCTCCAACGGCTATGAGCAAAATTACGATCGCCAAAAAGCCCACCAGCAGCTTGGCATGCACCTTAGCCGGCACGCGGGCGACAAGCCGCGGCAATATCTGGAGTAGCGAGCTTTTATTCATACGCCGATTACTCAACCCGTTCCTCTATCGTGTCAAGTCGCCATCGAAACAAAATCCGAATATCGAAATTCGAAACAAACGAACAGCCAAATAAACCTCAAACTCGGAAAATCCAAAACGCTGACTTCGGTCCGACCTGTTTGGAACATTGTAGTTGTTTTGTATTTCACGTTTTGAATTTGTTTCGGATTTCGGATTTCGAGTTTCGAATATTTTCTCTTTCCTTCATGAGGCTTCGTAAATCTCGCAGCATCTCCTCCGGTTTGAACTGTACTCCCATGTACTGGACGCGCAGTACGCCTTTCTGATCCACGAGCGAAGTCAGGAATGTATGATCAACGTCGCCGCGGGGCGTCTTCTTGTAATAGATGCCATAACGTTTGGCCACGTCGCGGAGTTCAGCGGGCGTACCGGTCAGGAACGCCCAGCCTGAAGGATTCGCTTTGTGGACTTCAGAGTATCGCTTGAGGACCTCCGGCGTGTCGCGCTCAGGGTCCACAGTGATCGAAACGAAGAAGACCTTCTGACCGAAGTCAGACCCGAGGCGATTCTGGATGCCAGCCATTTTCGCGGTCAGCAGAGGACAAGTGTCCGCGCAGCTAGCAAAGATGAACGTGATCGCGAGCACCTTGCCGCGTAGGTCCTTGAGAGCGAGGCGCTTGCCATCTTGCTTCGTGAGCGTAAACTCCGGCGCAGGTTTGATCTTGGGCAGACTTTCTCCGGCGGCGAGAGCCACTGCGAGTGTGAGCGACCAAAGTACCATCATCGTAAGAATTCCAAAACTACGTTGGAGCCATTCGTTCATGTTCGTTCCGCGAGCGCTCATCCCTAGGCGAGGGCATGGTCAGGGCTTGTTTTCAATTGCCTCTTTCACCGCGGCTAACAATTGCCGCTCAGTTGGCAGCTTGCCTTTTAGCTCCTTTGGTAGTTTCTCCGTCAGATGGTATTCCGCCACGCCAATGGGGTTGGTTTTCGTCTTGAGGGAGAACTCCACCACGATTTCATCCTTCTCGGCACACAAGATAATGCCGATTGACGGATTGTCGCCCGGGCTTCGTTTCCTGTCATTGAGCAAATTAAGGTAAAAATCCATCTTGCCAGCGTACTCCGACTCGAACGGGCCGACCTTCAACTCCACCGCCACGAGCGCCTTGAGAAAGCGGTGGTAGAAGAGCAAATCGATGAAGAACTCCTTCTTGCTAAGAGTCAGCCGATGTTGGCGTCCGACAAAACAGAATCCGTAACCCAGATCGAGGATGAAGTCCCGTAGCCGCTCCACCAGCCGGTCTTCAAGCTCCCGTTCCTTCACCTCCCGCCGGATTCCCAGGAACTCCAGGTTGTAGGAACTCTTGAGCGCCTCCTCCGCTTGTTCCGCGAGATATTCCGGCAGGACGGTCGGGAAGTTGTGCGTTTTGCCCTCGCCGAGCGACCGCTCATAAGCCCTGGCCTTGATCTGATTGAGCAGGACATTGCGGGTCCAGCCGAAGCGCGCTGTGGCGCGGAGGTAGTAAAGGCGTGCGGCGGGGGCTTTGATCTTGGTGAGCAAATTGACGTGATGCCCCCAAGGAACTGCAGCTAATAAATCTCTCACAGTCTGTGAGAGATTTAGGCGTTGTTTTTTCGTCGTCGGCGAGGGGACCAATTCTCTCACAGCTTGTGAGAGATTTGCCTTCTGGCTAGTTTCTCCCGAGGTTTTTGATTCTCGCGCAACCTGCGCGAGAAATGTCGCCGTCGAATGCTCGGCGTAGAACTGCCGCATTCGCCACAGATTGACTACCGAGAAGCCCCTCATCGCAGGAAAAGCTATTTGCAGATTGTGAGCCAGCATTTCCACTACCGATTCGCCCCAGCCGAATTTTTCCTGCCGTTCGACGATACCCCGGCCGATATCCCAGTAAAGCAGGATCAAATCGCGATTCACTGACCGCGCCGCAGAGATGCGAGCAGAAAGGATACGGGTCTTCAGCTCGCGGAAAAAGGCGGAATATTCCGGGCTGATGATCACCTTGTGTCTCATCGCGACACCCTATTTACCCCAACAGGCTGTTGAAGAACTTTTGGCAACAGCCTGCAGCCAATTTCTGCAGCAGGTTGTTGCAGAATCTCGTCCAGATCGAGATCGTGGACTGGAATTTGCGCTGTCATGAGCTGCTGTTCCATCAGTCAGGGGCCTTCTCTCTTCTGAATTCTGTCTTCTGTATTCGGACCTCTTCCTACTCCATCTCTGTCCCTGTCTCTATCTACGTCTTCAACTCCTTCTTAAGCTCTCTTATAAACCGCCACTCCGTCCCCTGCGCCATGATTTTCTGCGGGGTCGACTTGATCATCCCGACCTCATGCAGGCGGAGCGAATAGAATCGAATCGTGTCCTCAGGGTCGTACTCCAGCCACTGCTGATAAGCCATCTGCATCTCCTTCGTTGTTTGCAAAGCGTACTCATAATTCTTGGTGTAGCCTCTATCCACGAGGAACCGGGCGACGCGCTCAGGTTCCCGGGCCGAGACGTCGATTGCCCTCATGATCGCGCGCAGCGTCCGTTTGGTAGCCACGGGATTCTTGCGGACGAAGTCCCGATTGCCGATCACCATGCAACAGAAGTACTGGGACCAAGGCCGGTCCATCATGCTGTTAACTACTACCTGACCGATCTTCTTCGCGCGCAGCTCCTGCGGTTCTGGAGGGAATCCCAGATAGGCATCGATTTTCCCTTGGGCAAGCAATTGCGCCGCCTCGGCGAAAGGATAGTTGACCCACTTGATGTCCTTGTTGGGGTCCAACCCGACGTACGCCACCATGCTCGCGATAAAGACATGTTGGGGCGATCCCATCACTGGCACCGCGACGGTCTTGCCTTTCAGGTCGCGGATCGCGCGGACCCGCTGGGTCCCGAAAAGCTCGAAGCAGCCAGGGTGAACGCCAGCGAGTATGGCGATTGGAGCTCCGCCGTCCACGTGGATGAGGACCGGCCCGGAGAATTGAATGCTGATATCCGCCTCCCCGGCGGCCACGGCGGTGGTGTTCCCGAGGTTAGTGTCTTTCTTGATGTATTGCACATCGGTAAATCCCTCAGCGCGCAGGAAATCTTCGGCGACGTACTTCGGTGCCTGACACATCCCACCGGCCTGGACCAGCCGGATTCGATTCGTCTCCGGTGGCGGCTCGGCGGCGACAAAATGGGATGGCAATCCGAAAACAGTTCCAGTTCCCGCGAGGGCTACGCTGCTAAGAAACTTTCTTCGGCTCCAACGATAAGATTTATGCTCACTCACGATTCTCTCCTTTCATACCCCTCACTCCTAACTCCTTACCCGGCAGCTGCCACCTGATGTCGAACACCTGAGTGCCATATGATCCCGAACGTTAGTGCCGAGAGAAAAGAACTATGATGATTATTGGATGTGTAATTCTATTATCCTTAACCGGACAGTTTCCGTCGTGGCGCGGCGAGTCATGAAGGTTCGATCTTCCGGCTTTAGTAG
>JAUYJC010000306.1 GCA_030688735.1 Deltaproteobacteria bacterium | reverse complement strand
TTAGCCTACCCGTTTAAAGTCGATATATCCGCGCTCCACATCCGTGCGGATTAGCTGCACGCGGAGCCTGTGGCCGACGTCCATGCCGTCAAAACCGCTCACCAGTCTTCCTTCAATGGGCGGATGCAGAAGACGGACCCATGTGCCTTTGTCAGATGCGCCGGTGACGATGGCATCGAAGCGCTCCCCGATTCTTGATTCCAGCAGCATGGCTGCCGCGGATTTTTCGACCTGCCGTTCGACCTTCTTTGCTGCGTCCTCCTCTTCGGTGCAATGCTTTGCGAGCGCCGCTAATTCATCGTTCTCATAGGGCAGGGAAGGTCCCGCCATCGCAGCTTTCAGCAACCGCTGCGTGATCAGATCGGGATATCGGCGGTTCGGGGCGGTGGAGTGAGTATAATCCCGGACCGCAAGACCGAAGTGTCCGACGGCGCTGCCTCCCGGAAGTTCAACGACATATTCACCAGCGCCCAAAAGCTTGATGACGCTGAGGGAAAGATCGGGAAAGCGAAGAGGATCAGCGGCTTTCGCTGAAATGAGGTATTGCTCCAGGGCCTTTGAGTCGGGCTTCTGGGATAACGTGAAGCCATGGTCCGAGGCGAGCTCGATGATCCGGTCCCAGCGTTTGGGTGTGCGCACCACGCGCCGGAGCGACGGAAACATCTTGGACGCGAGGTATCGCGCGGTCACACCGTTTGCCGATATCATGAAGTCCTCGATAATTTCTTTAGCCCGGTTCTTTCTCTCGGCTTCCAAGCCCTTGATCTCATCGCCGTCAAACACCGGGCGCGCTTCGATGGTTTCGAGGTTCAGCGCTCCGTGCACGTGCCGGAGGGCCCTCAGCTTTTGAGCCACGCGGTCCTGAAGCCGGAGGTTTTCGTCGAGACCGTCGACCTTGCCGATACCTTGCGGCATCGGCCCACTATCCTCCAGCCAGCTAGCCACGCTGTTGTAGGCGAGCTTGGCATGATTGCGGACCGTCGCACTGTAGAGGTCCGAACCCTGCAGCGATCCGTCCGCGCCGATGACCATTTCAACGACGATGGCAAGGCGGTCTGATTCATAGTTGAGAGAGGTAAGATCGGTCGACAGTTTCTCCGGCAGCATCGGAAAGATCTCGGCAGCGGTGTATACAGAGGTGGTGTTTTGCCTGGCATGATCGTCAAGCGCCGACTGCTTCTTGACGACCGCGTCCACATCGGCAATGGCCACAAGGATCTTTACGGCCCCGCCAGGCATGGCTTCGGCGACCGTAAGCTGGTCCAGATCGCGCGAATCATCGTTATCTATAGAGCACCAGATAAGGTTTCGCAGATCACGCGTCGGTTCTTCAGCTCGCGTTGCAGGTCCGCGAAATCCGTCGAGCTCGCCGCGCGCTTGGAGCGAGAATTCGGGAAGAAGTCCCCTTTCAAGCATCGCCCGACGGGCAATTCTTCGTAGGACGGAACGGTGTTGTGTATCGTTTATGTTGTCCGGCATAATTTCACCCATAAAGATCTGGTGCTTTGCGGTCCCTTCAAAATCTTACCTTCTGGTAAAAAATCGTCTTCGCTATTTCCGCTGTGACAATGTAAAGGATAACAATTACCCCTAACAAGAGATGGAACGAAATCGGCAGCCGGGTAAATCCAAAAATCTCACCAAGCAGGGTGAAGGGTAGAATTACGGTCACGATAACAGTTAATAGGGTCGCCATGAGTAGATACTTCGCCGGTCGACTTTTAAAAAAAGGTTCCCGGCTTCGAATAACCAGCACGATCAGCGAGGCCGAAATGACAGACTCCAAAAACCACCCAGTCCTGAATTGGTCCTGAGTCGCATGAAGAATGATCAGAAGCGCACCGAAAGTGAGATAGTCAAACACCGAACTCACCAGGCCGAAGGTTATCATAAACTTGCGAATGGCCTTAATGTCCCAGCGCCGAGGATGGTCCACCATTTCGCTATCCACCCTGTCGGTAGCTATCGTCATCTCGGGGAAATCGGTCAATAGATTAGTGAGCAAGATCTGCTTGGGCAGTAATGGGAGAAACGGCAGGAAAAGGGATATTCCGGCCATGCTGAACATATTCCGAAATTGGCGCTGGTCGCCATGAAGACATACTTCATGCGTATTCGCGAAGGTCGAGCGCCCTTCACGCACACCTTGCACAAGGACACCCAGATCCTTTTCTAGTAAAACGATATCCGCCGCCTCTTTAGCAACATCCATGGCGGAGCCGCGCTCGTGGATGCGATGACTTCTAACTCGCGGCGGCTTGACGCAGAGATTCTAACCTCACAGCCCGCCGCCGTCGGGTGCAGCCGCTGGTTAGACGGCCCTACGGGACAACCGAGGGAACTCAACCTGGGCGCTCCTGGGTAGATCGGCCAGGACGGCGCCCAGTCGACTCTCTATTCCGTCGTTTTACCGTCGAAGTGTTCGTTGTCCTTCTCCGCTTCCGCGCGGGTATGGTGGACAACGCCGTCCCGATGATTCGGCGGCGCATAGAGCGTATAGAGCTTCAGTGGAACACTGCCGGTATTGATGATGTTATGATTCGTCCCA
>JAUYJC010000282.1 GCA_030688735.1 Deltaproteobacteria bacterium | reverse complement strand
TGGATTATTACCTACCGGGGTCAACTGGAGATGTTCCGGCTTTCCACCCATATCGCTCGTCTGGTTATTCAGGAGGGTGCGAAAACCCGGGAAGCGATACAGTCTTTGTAGTGCCGCGCCTATGAGAAATGCAAACAGTCCTAGTCTTTTAGCTCTTAGCTCCTTGCTCTTAGCTCTTTACTCCCTTGCCTGTTGGCGCCCTGCGGGGATCGGTGTAGGGGGGCAGTATAACGATGCCAAGGCCGAGATTGCCAAGGGTGGGCCACGAATAAACGTTAACAAAGCCATCGCCAGCCTGGAGTATGTGGTGGTCCGTGATCCGTCTTACAAAGATAGCCTCACTCTTTTGGGTCGCGCCTATTACATGAGCGGGCGTTATCAGGATTCGTTTCAGATACTCAAGAGGGCGTTAGCGGTAAATCCGGAAGATGAGATTGCCTGGATCGCGCTGGGGCTCACCGTACTGCGTCTGGGGAGCGACGCAAAGGGGCTTGAGACTCTCAAAGGGGGGTTGACCTTGTTGGCCAAGGAGTCCAAACCCGGTTATAGAGGATTTGAGTTTTGGGATCAGGATAGTTATGTGCAAACAGCCATCCGCAGAGCCGTCGTTGCCGTCATGAAGGGTGTTGAGAACAAGCAGGGGGTGATCCAAACCGGCGAAATCCTGCTAACGAGGATCGACGAGGAAGAGTGGTGGGCAAATAGAAAACAAGAGAGAGACCAGTTGAAACCTCAAAATTAAGTATGCCTAGGGTGCCGGGCTTTCATTGTCGCTGTCTCGAGTTTCCTCTAGCTGTTTAAGTCTTGCGGACAGATCAATTTCTTCTTCCAATTGTTGGCCGAGCCATTCCCCGGTCGAAATTAGCTCGGGCCAGTTAACCTCCTTGCCGGATATAGAAGCAAGCTGTTTGCGAATTACCGACCGGAGCTCTCCGGTCGAATCCCAAAAGCGGGCGTCGGGATGGTAGTTATCGTCCAGCAATCCGTGGAATCCCTCGAGCGCGGTTTCCGTCTGCCGGAGTCCTCTTTGACGGTCCCCATCCCGCCCGAGGATTAGCCCCAGGTAGAGCCTGGCAAAGTGATCGTGTTCCGTGCGCGAGAGCGCTTGCTCGAGCGCCTTGCGGGCTTCTGGGAACTGTTTCATATCGTAATAAGCCCGGCCAGTGTAGGTCCAGACGCCTTCTGTAAGGGGTGACACATATGCTAGATAAGTAGGATCAAGCTGAGCGGCCCGCTGAAAATGAGGAAGAGCCGCCTCGGGCTCGCCCCTGAGCAGCGCTCTCCGTCCCTGCTGGATCTCACCGGCGACCCTGAAGCTTGCGCACCCCGAAACAAGGATTGCAAAATGTACGCTGCAAATTGCAAAGGTTAAAATTTTCCATTTTGCATTTTTCATTCTGCCTTTTGCGGTCTTCATGGATTTTCCTCCGACTTCTACAAGCTAGGCACACTTGATAAAGAAATCAATCCCCCCGTCCGCACCCTTGGTTTGCTCCAACAGTTGGCTGACTTTGTACCGGTTATCACAATCTAGGTACGATTATGGCGGCTAAAGGTGATCTCAAGCAGGCAGTCGATTATTTCCGCCAAGCTCTGCAAATCGATCCTACCCATGTGAACAGCCACTTTAACTTGGCCAACATCCTGGCAAGGGAAGGCCGTCTGCAAGAGGCGATTGACCACTTCCGCGCGGCCTTAAAGCTCAAGCCGGACTTTGCAGAGGCATACCATCGGTTGGGTAGAGTCCTAGCAGGCCAAGGCGATCTCGATAGGGCGATCGATTACTTTAGGCAGGCGCTTCGTCTTCAGCCAGAATTTGCCGAAGCCCATGAGAGTTTAGGTCGAGCGCTTGCCCTGCAAGGAAAGACTGAAGAGGCGGCGCAGCATTACCGGGAGGCGCTGCGAATTTTGAAGTCACGTAAAAAAAAGTGAGCTATAACCAAAAAGTGTTGAAATTAGATTTGGGTAGGCGTATCCTTTTGACCTGGCTGTTTGTGAAAGATGGGGATCTGAGACTGTGGGCTGCGGGGGGGGCGAGGTTTATCCTCAAGCCCGTGGGTATCTACTTTGTAATTATTCCGGTTCCGCCGTCCGTCGTTTAGAGCGTTCCTATGCTCTCCCTCGCTTATCCCGTGTTAATGAGTGCGCTGATAGTTGTAATCGTCGGCTGCGCGGCTAAACGACCGCTGAACAATTACAATGTCGGGCAATTGGGACATTTTGAGTATAGAGAGCCGGAGCCGAGTATGAGCGGGGTTGTCATCGGCGCGCCTCATGGCGGTACGGCGCCCGGCATCGCGGCGCTGGCGCGGCTGATAAGCGATCGCACGGGCGCGGGCTTCGTGGCGGCGTACGGTTTTAAGTCTAAGCAGGTCAGCGTCGAGCAGCCGGTTGTCCGGAGCAATCCGCACCAACCGGTTCCCATCGATCCCTTGCAGCGTCGCAGCGTGTTTGCGGAACTTAAGCAAATCCTCGGCAACATTAGCGGGGGCGAATTGGATTTGTACATCGGGATCCGCGTGCGCCATCCGCTGAAGACAGCTGAAGGCATTGAAGTTGTCGCGAGCGGCTTTACGTTTGAAGAAATCCGGCTCATAGATCGCGCTTATATCGAGATCCGCGACCGGCAGATTGGTGTAAGTGCCATAGAGAAACTCCCATT
The DNA here is from genome assembly GCA_030688735.1 of Deltaproteobacteria bacterium. GTDB lineage: Bacteria > Desulfobacterota > Binatia > UBA9968 > UBA9968 > JACPFE01. The sequence continues at coordinate 1,265 of JAUYJC010000282.1, read as the reverse complement.
GCTATTCGCGCCTGTCGATAAAGTGAGTTCCGTTGTGTCGGGAATTCGCCATCACGGCGTGCTCATGATCGCGGAGAAGGGGGTAAGCCTGCGCATGCCGGAAAAGGTTCTTTCCGGGGCAAATTTGAGCGTCTACGGACATGTGTTTTCGGAATGGACCCAAAAATTGGAGCGCCTCGTTCATGACGATTTCCGAAAAGTCCCTCAGGTCCGGGTCAGGATGATGAATCTGGGGCGGCTCGACTTGATCCCATCGCGAAAAGGCGTGGCCGGCGTTGTCATTGGCGCGCCTCATGGCACTTACGACGAATACACGGCTGAGATCGTCAAGCGGCTGGGTTATTGGACCGGATTGGCTGCGGTTATCGCGCGCGGGTTCTCGCCCACGGAAGCGGGCGGTTGGCGGATCAACGTGAATCGCCCTTCCGAAAAAACCTTTCTGGCGCCGGAATTTGAGGTCGGCAGCTCTCGATCGCGCGAAACCTACGATGCCTTTAGAGACATGGTTATCGACGCGGCGGGCGGCGATCTGCGTCTCTACTTCGACGTGCACCAGTACGGCGGCAGCAGCATCCAAATAGCGACCACGGGCGTGAGCGCGGCGCAGGCGCAAAAGTTGAAGCAGCGTTACCAACGGATCAGAGATCGGTTGTTGACCGAAAATCCTGACATCGAGCCGGTGACGTTGTTGATCGAACCGCAGGACGAAGTGGAGATCGGCGCCTGGCCGGCAAAGGCCCACGGCATTTTGAGCCTGGCGAGGAAGAGTGTTCATATCGAGCTGCCTCTGTATAGCGCGCTGCGCAGCGAAAAAAGCCGCGACGTCTACACCCGGATTGTCTCTGAACTTATCAAGCAAGCGGTTCAGGACCTGTGGAACCCCACGGTCAAACCCGTAGCACCTTCCAGTGCGCGCTAGCAGCAGTGATGCACCGACGAAGCTGGGGGGGGATGGACAGAACCGAGGCGACCGCGAACGCGTGTGTCATACCCATCGGCGCTACATGGGAAACGATGCTTCCACAACGTAACCCGCGCAGTCAGGTTTGCGCGATCCCTAAGGCTTTGTTTTTCGTAGGCGTCGGGAAATGACGCGCCCGCATACAGTTTATTTTTTGATCCATTCGGGCTTGACATAAGCCGTAGAGAACCGGTCTAATGACGCCGTGTCAAGCCTATTTACTACGACGGGTGGCCTAGGTTCAAAAAAACATCAGCAGGAGGATTTTATGAAGCACAAGATCTTGTTTGTGATGGCAATGGTT
>JAUYJC010000277.1 GCA_030688735.1 Deltaproteobacteria bacterium | reverse complement strand
GAACTCGATCACCGCTTTCAGTTTCTCTCCAACGCTTCGATCTCCCGGTCGCCGATTGTGTTTCATCACTCCAACTCTACCATAGCGCTTGCTCCATTGATAAAGAGACCATCTCGATACGCCCAATACCCGCCCCACTTACTCCACCGACCGCGACCCCCGACACTGAAACTTTTACACTGCCGCTCTGCGAAACTCTTCCGTTCGTTGTTGACTCACTTCCTTTTTCTCTCTCTCGCCCCGCTTTCCATTTGTTCTCGCATGCGACATCTATCCTGACATAGGGGGGTCCCTTGCTGTTTGCCGTACAACGGCTTGACCGTCACGTCCACGTCCAACACCCACGGCGCATAGAGCAGTCCCAACACCGTGCGCCCTATATGCCCTGACAACCACACAATCCCGGCTTCCTCATCGATCGCCTTGAGCCCTCGTCTCAACGTGTCTTCGGCCACCACCCCGCTCATCCCCAATAGCCCTGGATTCACTCCGTCCGCTCGTATCGCGCTCGCATGCGCATAGCGCCAGTGCCCCGATAATATCGACAACATCCACGTCCCAAGAATATCTCGCGGCTCCGATCCGTTGGGACTCTTGTAGTTCAAAGGACAATTCTTTACCCACTGATCGAAGAGCCCGGTGGCGCTCAGAAACTCAATGAAAAATGCCATCTGTCCTTGCGCAGTGGCTTGACGCTTCGTATCCCAGCGCACTTTAACTGGTCCGCCAGCAGTCTCTAACCCAAGGGCTTCTACCACCTGCTGACGCACCGCCACCTCGCGCTTTTTCGCCTCTCCCATTGGGTGTCTCCCTAAAACTAATTTTCCCCCACCTTATCATGCCCCTACTTTCTTCTCGCCGGTTCTATAGCTGTTTTTAGGTTGACTCATTCCAGGGTCCGGTCACGAGTCTAATATCGAACGAGCCCGGGGCCCGTACGCTGCTCCGGGTTACAAAGAGCGAAAGAGTCACTTTTTCAATGTTGGCACTCGTGGTTCCGGCAGGCAGCGTTGAGAGGTCAAACCAAAGGAACCCGGTAAACCTCGAAGAGACATGGATCGTGGCTCTTTTGCCGTGAACTTGGTTCACCCCGACCCCCGCCGACTCAGTATACGAGTCATCGATCAACAATGGCTGCACTGCGAATGAGACGGCAGGCCAAAGCCATGCTATGGCCACCACAAGTAACGCCATCGGTAAGCTACGTCGCATGATAGGGTTTAAATCGGCGTTTTCGCAGTTTGCTTAAAGTGCGGCGGAGTTTGTCAGTTTCCGTTGCGGATCAGTCCCCCCCTGGAACCCGCTGGTTTTATACACTTTTTGAGCAAGCCAGGTGCCAAAAAACGCCAGCAGATCGCTGTCTTTGTTGTCGCAATTTGTGTCCAGTTGTCGTTTGATGGCTTCACGCACGCGCGGCAAAATATAAACAGTCTGTCAAAAAAACGACTGGATTGATTTTCTCGGCCGGACTAAGAAAAAAAGAGGGGCGGGACCGTGAAGGCCGAATTTTTGCAAACGTTTGATTAAGGGTTTCTGATATTTTCGTGCGAGCGAGCATGGTAAAAAGCAAAAAATCTAACTGAAGTGCCCCGGTGCAAGATGAGTGCAGAGAATCCCAAAGGCGTATATATTATGTGTATGAGAAGGAGCTAAGGCGGAGCGCTGGTCATTGCCGCGTATCCGTAGAACAGGTTGAGTTAGAAAAATGTTGGTCATTTTGACTTGAATGCTCGACAAAGAGCCGGGAGCTTAATAAGAAATAAGTAGCGGGACGTGGCGTCGTTAGTGCACCACGTGAGGACTTATCTGTATAGCTTATTATTGGTATCTCTAGCGGCGATAGATACGGTTTGCGGGAAATCGAAGGAAGGGGAGTTATGTTCGAAAGCTTGCTGAGTAAGGTGACATCACTCTTTAGGACGGTAGCGGACGTCGCGAAGCAGAGACGCGAGCGAAAAAGGGCCGTTGCCGCGGAAATGGAACGAAGAGAACGCACCGCGCTGGTTCAGGCGCTCGTGATCAAACTCGAAGCGGCGCGCGTCGAATGCGAACAGAAAAAGAAATCAGCCACTGCTGTCGTGCTCTCGGTCAAGGAAATTCAGTTCATCGAGTGGAATCTCGCCGCTTGGGAGCGTCACATAAAGACGAGTGAAATTTATGCGGCTTCGCGGAAGTAATGAGCGACGGTCGGGAGAACGGCGGCAAGAGAAAAACGTTCATGGTCATCAATTTTGGGTATCATAGAGATTTTGGGGCTCTAGGGTCCTGTGTGGCTAACTTGGCCAACGCTATTCCAGCGCAAGGACTCGGAAATTGCACCGCGGAGAGCCTTATATTAGGTCTGTTGCAAATTATCATATTGGAGATCATGTTTATGTGACACCGATTTCAAGAGCTTTCTGGAATGAGGACCATCGGAGTCTGCCCTGAGTCTAGTCGAAGGGTGCGCCTCGTGGTGAGATCTGTTATTAGTTTTAATCGTCGCCGTCTTGCTTTTTTCACTCCGTTCTTTTAGAACTCGGTCATTTCCTACACCCACCCAGTGACCGAACAAACCACAACCGATCTTTCCAGACGGGGCATTCTCTCAGTCTGCATCGTCCCCTGCTCCAACCTGGCGCCCTCGATGATGGTGGCGACACTGGGAATCGCGCTCCCTGAAATCAGCCAAACCTTTTCGCTCTCCGTAATAGAAGCTGGCAGTATTTTCTCGGTGATGATGATCGTCGCGGCGCTGACGAGCGCCGTCGCCGGCCGGCTCGCCGACCGGTTCGGAGCGAAAACGGTACTCATCACGGGGTTGAGTCTCTTAGCGCTGGGATTCGGCGGGGCCGGGATCAGCGGCCAGGGGATTTTGTTTTTCTCCTGTCTTGCCCTTACAGGAATCGGCTATGGTTTCACGCCGCCGTCGCAGTACGCAATCGTGTCCGACCTGCTACCGCACCGGCGCGGGCTCGGCGCGAGTCTCGTATCGGTCGCCTACGGCATCGGCGGCGCCGTCGGCGCCGTAATGGCGAGCCGCGTCGCCGCCGCTTTCGGCTGGCGCGCGGCGTTCGTCACGGTGGCGGCCATCGCGACGACGATTATGCTGCTGCAACTGTATTGGATTCGAAGCACGCAACGACCAACCTCGGCGGCACAATCCGGCTCTTTCAGGGATGCGCTTTCCATCCCTATCCTGATTCTTGCGCTCGCCGAGTTTGCCGGCGGCTCGGTGTTTTGGAGCTGCGCGGCTTGGACGCCGACACTGCTGCGCACCGCCAAGGCGCTGACGCTTCAAGAGACCGGCTGGGTGATGGGCGTGCTGAGCCTCGCGAACATGGTCGGCTCATTTTCCTTAGGTTCGCTCTCGGACAAGCTCGGGCGCAAGCGAGTGATCATTTTCAGCGCGCTTCCCGCCGCGGTGGCGGCCTACCTAACCTTTTACTGGCTCAACTCGCCGATTGCGATTGCCCTGGGTATCTTCGGGTTCGGAACTCTCAAAGCCACCGTCCCGGCTTTGGTGGTGGCGCTCGCGCAGGAGGCCGCGCCCGCCGGCAGCCCGGGAGCGGCCAGCGGTATCATCATGTCGCTACACTATACTTCAGGGGTGCTCGCACCGCTGATCGCGGCGCAGCTCATCACCGGAACCGGCGATATCGTTCTGGCAATGATCTTGGTCTCTGCGGTCCCGCTAATCCTCTACGCCGGTCTGATCGGCGCCGTTCGCGAGCATCGGCGGTCATAATCCAAGAATCCGCTCGGCGTTGCCGTGAAAAATCTTCTCCATCAGCTCGTCCGAGTAAGCCAGCTCCTTCCATTCCTTGAATAAGCGATCGTAGGGAATGCTCGGATAATCGCTGCCGAACATGATCTTGTCCTTGAGCCGGCCCTTGATATCGCGTTTGATGGCGTCGGGGAAATATTTCGGCGCCCAGCCCGACAGTTCCCACGAGACGTTGCCTTTGTGCAGGGCCACAGCGAGCATCTCTTCCGTCCAGGGCCAGCCGGGATGCGCGGCAACGATTTTGAGATCGGGAAAATCGGCGGCGAGTTGATCGATAGAAGCGGGATGCGCGTGGCGAATCACCGCGCCTAGGCCGCCGGGCATGCCCGCGCCCATCCCCGTCGTGCCGACATCGATCATCAAAGGAACTTTAAGCTCGTTTATGGTTTCCCAAAGCGGATAGAATCTGCGGTCATCGACGGAGAAGTGGCCCATGATCGGATGAAAGTGAAAACCGAAGAGCTTCAAATCTTTGATCGCTCTTTTCGCGTCCCCAATGGCACGCTCGCCCTTCAAGGGATCGACCGCCGCCCAGGCTTGACGAATCACGCCGGGGTGATCGTCGCGCATTTTCGCAACGTATTCATTGGTGCAGGGCGGCGCGCCGGTGACCGTTTCGATATCGAAGGCGACGAGCATGGCCTTGACGCCCGCTTGTTTGAAATCCGCGATCACTTCCGCTTCGCTCTTCGCGGTCCAGGCGCGGTTCCAGTACTTCGCCAGCGCTTCGACGTAAGGCCCCTGGGATTTGATCCAGGGCTCGGTGTTGGGATAACAGTGTAGATCGATGATTCGCATGGTTTCGTGCGCTCCTTTTCTGGAGACATTCTTTTCCCAGCAAGCGATGAGGATAACTTTCGGCGCTCCTGACTGTCAAGCCGGCCGGCTAGACATTCCCCGCGGCCTGGAGTATTTGAAACTTGTTCTTCAGACTTTTGTGTGAAGCAGGGATTGGAGTTTGCACCGCCGAGGCGCAGAGGGCGCGGAGGAAAATGTTCTTAATCAAGAACCGCTCCTGACTCTGCGACCTCGGCGTCTCTGTGGTGATATTATGATCGCTTCTTTGGTTGCGGCTCTGCCGCGTTGGGTCTCTATGGTGAATATCTCTTCACAGGAAACCCAGAAGAGCCTTGAAATTGGTCCGGGAGGTCCAGAGCATGTTCACAACTCAGTGGTCGACATCGGAACGTAAGTACGACGTCATCGTCGAACGTGACGTAAAGGTGCGGATGCCGGACGGCACGTTGCTCGACGGCAACATATACCGCCCCGCCTCGAACGATAAATTTCCCGTGCTCCTCGGCGCTCACGGCTATAATAAAGATCTCCAATCGCCGCCGCTGCGCCCCGTCGGTTTCACGCCGATGCGCGGCTACATGGAGAGCGGCGACTCGACCTTCTACGCCCGGCGTGGCTACGTCCACGCGGTCTTCAACGTGCGCGGCACCGGCAAATCGGAGGGCTTCTACCAACTGATGGGGCCGCTCGAAGTGCAGGACGTTTGCCACCTCATCGATTGGCTCGCGACGCAGCCCTGGAGCAACGGCGACGTGGGCATGTTCGGCGTCTCCTACTTCGCCCGTCTTGCCAAGGCGGTTGCGGCCGCCGGACCGAAGCCGCTGAAGGCGATCTTTTCGCCGTTCGCCGGTACCGACGACTACCGCCACCGCTGCTATCACGGCGGCATTCTGGCCCATGGCTTCATCAGCCATTGGCGCAACAGCTTGCACCGCCCCAACTATCGCAGCTTATATAAGGAAGCGAACGGTGAAGCGGCCTACAAAGATGCCATCGCGCAGGCGATGCGCGACGAAGAGATCATGGCGCCGCCGGGACTGCGCGAAGCGCTGCAGAACCCGGAGGCGGGAACCAACGCGTTGATCGTCGATTTCCTATTGCACCCGTTCGACGGGCCGTTTTGGCGCGAGCATAGCGCGCAAGACGCCAAAGCGACTATCCCCGCTTATCTCGGGGCCTGCTGGGGCAATTACGGTTTGCATCTCCCCGGCGCGTTCACCGCGTGGCGGGATTGGCAGGGTCCGAAAAAGATGGTCATCGGTCCGGGAATCTATCTCGACCGCCCGGTCTATCAGTATCAAGACGAATCGCTGCGCTGGTTCGACTACTGGCTCAAGGGCGTCCAGAACGGCGTCATGGACGAGCCGCCGATCCGCTGCTTCATCCCGCCCACCGGCGAGTGGAAGTCGTTGGATGACTGGCCGCCGCCCGGAGCGCGCTGGATGACTTTTTACCTGCACAAGGATGGCATCCTCAGCGAGCATGAGCTGTGGCCGGGAGAAGGCTCGGATTCGTTCGACGAATCGGCCTTCGAGCATGGCGTGCTCGTCTACGCGACACCGCCGCTGGTGGAAAATACCGAGTTGCTCGGTCCGAGCGTGCTCACGCTCTACCTTTCGACTACCGACACCGATGCCCTGCTGTTTATTACCCTGCTGCTCATTGATCGCGAAGGCAAAGAGCATGAGCTTACCCGCGGCTGGCTGCGCGCCTCGCAGCGGCGCCTGCGCGACGACAGCAAGTCATGGGAGCCGATTCAGGCGCATGACAAGCGCGAGCCATTGGAACCGGGCAAGATTTACGAACTAAAAATTCCCATCGTGCCGACGGCGCGCTTGTTCCAAGCCGGCGAGCGCATCGCGGTGCGAATCAAAGGCGCGGACGACGAGCCGGCGGTCAATTCCCTACAAGCATTGGCGCGCAATCACCTACGCCGCCCGCGCCCGCTGCGCATCACGATTCACCACGACGAAGCGCATCCATCGCATCTCGATCTGCCGATCACGCGCGGGAACATCATCGGCACTTTCTTTTCTGGCGGCGATATCACTTCGTTCGGTCTCTCGCATTGATTTGGTGAAGCGTTAAATTCGGGGCACGTGTTCGTGATTCGCGTTCGTCCGAGCACGTCATTGCCGTCATCATTGTCATTGGGGTCACCCATTAGCACGCAGGTCAAGTTGACCCCGGCTCTGAATTTGTTCGACTACCTTCGGACGCTTGTGATTTGACGTATAGTTTTCTTTTTGAGAAACTACTAACAAGTGGCCGGTTAAAATTCGCGCCTGCCAATCCGGCAAATCCTTTCGGCGCTGCGAGGCATGCTATTCCGAACTCTCTTCTTGCACCGTATTATAGGTTTTTGCGGGTATGGCGTAGGTCTATCTCCCTTCCGGCATATCTATTTATTCTCCTCTTTTGTACCGTAACGCCGATCGCGTTTTTTGCCGCAGCGTTGATCTCTTATGTTGCAAAGGACGAACGCAACATCGTCGAGTCAGACCTTCGAGACCGCACTCGAGCTCTCACGATAGCTCTCGATTTGGAGTTCCAGTCCAGCATCGCCGCTCTGAACGTACTAGCCACTTCTAGACTCTTGGACAGCGCCAACTTTAGCGGTTTTTACGCGCTCTGTGAGCTAGCGCGGACAACTCAACCGGCTTGGAAAGCGATCGTTTTAAATGACTATTCCGGGAAGCTAATCTTTAACCTTTTAGTTCCTTTCGGCACGGCATTACCCCCTGTAGGTGGGGAAAGCTTGGCAAAGGTGCTGCAAACGAAAACACCAGTCATTGTACAACTGGTAAAGGGACCACTTGCCGGATGGTTTTTTGGCGTCCGCGTCCCGGTGCTCCGTGGAGGACAAATTAAATATGCGCTTAGCGCGATCATAGGGCCGAGCCGGTTAGCCGCAATCATCGCGCAACAAGAGCTGCCAAGTTCGTGGGGTGGAACGATCGTTGATCAGAAAAATCGCGTCGTTGCCCATAGCCGTTCCCCGGAAAAATTCATTGGACAAGAAGCGACAATCATAAAGGATGTCCCCCTTAATGCTAAAGAAGGTTCGCTACACGGGTACAATCTGGAGGGAGTGCTTTCCTATTCGGTCTTTCGTCGATCACCGTTTTCTGGGTGGTATGTCGTGATGAATGTGCCGGCGCAAATTGTCGATCGTGCCGTTTACCGTTCGCTCGCATATGTGATCGGGACAGGGATGTTTGCCCTCTTGTTTGGCACCGTGTTTGCCATCTTTATCTCTAAGCGGATAAATGATTCGGTACGGTCGATTAGGAATCTGGCGCAAGCGATAGGGCTCGGAAAGAAGATCAACGACGTTGAGAGAAGCCCCATCTCCGAATTGAACAGCATCACAGACGCGCTTCACGACGCTTCCAACCTGCTGCAGGAGAGCGCGGCTAAGCGACGCCGGGCGGAGGAGGAACTGCGCGAAGCAAACAACCAACTAGAGCAGCGGGTTAATACGCGTACCGTTGCGCTCTATGAAGAAGTTCAAAAAAAACAGGCAGCCGAGGAATCCCTTCGCAGTCAGGCTCTTCTTCTTCAACTCACGCACGACGCGATCATCGTTCGCGCGTACAATGACGGGCGGATTCAGTTTTGGAATAGGGGAGCAACCTTGATCTACGGCTGGAGCGAAGCGGAAGCGGTGGGGAAGGTCATCCACGAATTGCTTCAGTCCAGGTACCCTGAACCAGTTCAGCAGATCCTGGAAAAGGTGGCTCGGGATGACCGATGGGAAGGGGAGGTGGTTCAAAAGCGCAAAGACGGAACCGAGCTTATCCTGCACAGCCGCTGGTCTCTTAGAAGGGACTCAGATGGGCGGCCCGTGGACATTCTGGAGCTAAGCTCTGATATCACGCCGAGAAAGTATGCTGAGCAGAGGGCGCAAGAAAACGAATGGCTGGCAAGTCTAGGAACAGCTTCGGCAATGTTTGCCCATGAAATCGCAAACCCATTGGACGGCATTTCCAGTTCTTTACAGCTTCTAGAGTCCGAGCTTAACAGAAAACCTGAGGCCGATATCCGGCTTCGGAGAATTCTCGATATCTCAACGGAAGAGATCGAACGCCTGGGTTCATTGGTTAACGAATTTCGAATTCTCGCGCGGCCACAAGTGGTCAACTTAAGGCCCGCCACTCTTGTTGATCTAGTCAACGACGTCCTGGTACCTCAAATTGCCGTTTGCCGAAACGCTGGAATAACGGTCAAACGAGAATTCGGCGATCTGCAACCGGTTCTTCTAGATCGGGACAAAATGAAGCAGGTAATTCTGAATCTTTGCAAAAACGCCATTGAGGCCATGCCGCAAGGAGGGGTTCTCACACTTAGAGCATTCCAATCGCAAGACAAAGCTGTTCTTGAGATCACTGACACTGGAGTCGGAATTCCGCAGGTAATGGATGTTTTCCAGCTGTTCACGACCACTAAACCTGCCGGTTCCGGTTTAGGGCTTCCGGTGGTACGCCAAATCATCGCCGCGCATCATGGCCATATTGAGTACACGAGTGAGATTGGTCACGGCACAACATTTAGAATTTATCTACGTGCATGTCTGTGACCTGGGAATGCTTGCCTTAACTTTCTTAAATGGGGTATCATAACGCATGGCGTCGAGTATTCTCCTCATTGAAAACAATAATCTATCCCGCCGCAATATCGCAGCTTTCCTCGAGGGTTGCGGATATCTAGTCTCTGAGACAGAAGACGGCGACGAGGCTTTAAAACTCATCAAAGACATAGCATTCGATGTGGTTATAACGGATCTGCGACTGGACGGAATGGTCAACGGGCTCGACATACTTGAGTGTCACAAGCAGGTGTGTCCCGATGGGAAATCGTTTCTCATCACGGCCTTCGGCACTGATCAGGTCAAAGAAAGGGCTATGTCGCTGGGTGCCATTTACCTGGAGAAACCCATTCAATTGAATGACCTGGTTAACCGAATCAAGAGTCTAACTCCAGCGTAAGTTGCCATTACCCCAGATCAGAACCTGCAAAGGCAACCCCTTTCATCTCCGCTAAATGGTTTTCCGCATTTTTCGCTATGCGTTGAACGCTTTCGGTTGGAAATTGAGAGTTTAAGTTGGGATCTTTGCGCAGACCAGGGAGTGCGATGGAAGCATTAATCCCTAGTTTAGCCCGCAACCTTCTACGCCGCCAGCGCCCGCTGCGCATCATGATACACCAGGACGAATCGCACCCATCGCATCTCGAACTGCCGATCACGCGGGGAAACATCATCGGGATATTTTTTTCCGGCGGAGAATCAGCTCGTTCGGGTCGTGCCGCTAACAGGTTGCTGAAAACGGGTTCGGAATGCTTCGAGACCCTCAGCATGAACGGAAGATTATCAATGTTATCGAATCTCCTCCGTTCGTCCTGAGCCTCGTCGAAGGACTCCGAGAGAGTTTTTCAGCGGCTTGCTAAGTCCACATTCAGTCGCGGCGATCTCCGTGGCAAGCGCGACCTCAGACATGATCGACGTCGCCGCCATCCTCGGGATCGGTGTTGATGATTAATTCTTCGACCGGCAGGGGTCTGCGGATCATTCCCGGCTGGTGGCAATAAGGTGAGAGGGGGGGCGACGGCGTCACGGGCGAAGTCGTTGAAGGATATGGAAGGTAGATTTAAGAATTCATTGACGTGACCCCGCTTTCGTCTAGCTCACGGAAGGAAGGGGACGTGGAAGGAAGGAAGGAAGGGAAGGAAGGAAGGGGACGTTGTTGACTAGCTGGACAAACGTCTGGTCAATATCTTCGAAACCCCTGAGGTTGATATTCCCAGTTGGCGCGCAACCTCGGCGATTGCGACGCCAAAATCTTCCACCAGCTTGCACACCAATGCCGCTCTTATCGTGGGTAGCTTCCCACGTCGGCTCCCGCTTCTGAGTTCAGTCAGCGATGCGCCGTTTTTCTTGCACGCCTG
>JAUYJC010000514.1 GCA_030688735.1 Deltaproteobacteria bacterium | reverse complement strand
GCCAATCGACCCGGGACAGTCTTTTCCCCTCAGCTCGCTCGACCCAATAATGAACGGTGGAAACGCTCATGCGAAAGCGTCGAGCAACCCTCCGCAACGATTCTCCCTGACGCACCGCGCTCACCATCGCTTTACGTCTTTTCAGCTTAGAACTTTTTTAACCATGGTCGGTTTTCCTTCTTTCATGTTTCTATCGACCATAGCAGATCTGTTCGACATCATATGGCAATCAGGTGTTCGACATCAGGTGGCAGCTGCCGGATTACCTGTCAGAAGGGTTTGGTTCTTTGATATTCGATGCATCGACTCTGCTCCACTAGATAAGCCAATTATCAAAGCCTGGTACCGGGGCTGGTTTTATTCTTCAAACATTGAGCTGTCCAGGAGCCTGGCGCCGTGGACGACTCTCAGCACGTAGACTGTTTTGCTCGCGATCCGAAACACGCTCCGGTAATTTCCGTGCAGCAAGTGACGGTAATGGGTTCCCAGAATCTCATTTTCCGGGATGAGCGGGCATCGTTCCGGGAAGCGCTCCAGAGTTTCGATTTGTTCTTCGAGCCGGCGGATGAATTTCTTAGCCTCTTCGGGGCTGTCGTGGGCGATGAAATCCCAGATCTCTTCGATGTCTCGCTCCGCCGCGCGTGCGATTCTAACGCGAAACTTTGCGGGCATGTTTGAATTGTTTTAGGAAAGAACGGATGGGGCGAGTACGTCCGGCCGCTATGTCGTCCTCCCCGGAGGCGAGCAGTCTCGCCATGTTGGCGGCCTTCAAGTGCCTCTCGTAAGTTTTTGTGTCCATGAGAACCGCATCCGCTTTACCGTTGACCGTAAGCACCACAGGTCGTTTAGTGCGATGGACTTGGCTCAGTATTTCTTTCGTGTTTCGCTTAAGATCGGTGACTGAGCGAATATCCTCGGAAGGATTTAGAGACATCGAAGAGCCCCCTTGTTGCCTAGTACAATTGACACCAAATGTAGCACCTTATTCGATTCGCAACAATCGACGGAAATTCGATGCACGCTCTTTTCCCACACCGCATCGATAAAGCCGCTCGTGCCAAGTTCTTCAACGAAGCTGCGTTCGCCGGGTCACCACGAGACAAGGAATAGAGCGAGAACCGTAACAAATCACTCCGTAGTCTCCCGCAGTCGCGGGCGCAGCCTGAGAAGGGGGAAGAGGAGAGCGGATAAGGAAACCACCAGAAAAGCGACGGACAAAGGGCGGCTGATGAAGATGAAAAAGTTACCGCCGGAAATGATCAGGGCCTGACGCAGGTTGTCTTCCAGCATCGGTCCCAGAACCAGGGCCAGAACCAGAGGCGCCGCCTCATATTGGAACTTTTTCATCAAAAAGCCAAAAACTCCGAAGAACCACATGATGATCACGTCGCCGATGTTGTTGTTGAGGCTGTACGAGCCGATGAGACAGAAGAGCAAAATGACCGGGTAAAGAATCCCGTAGGGAATCTTGAGCACCTGCACCCAGAGCGGAATCAAAGGGAGATTCAAGATCAGCAGCATGACGTTGCCGAGGTACATCGAGGCGATGAGTCCCCAGAAGATTTGCGGATGCTCTTTGATCAGCAGAGGGCCGGGCTGAATGCCGTAAATCGCCAGGGCACCCAGGAGCATAGCCATAACGGCATTGGCTGGAATCCCCAGCGAAAGCATCGGCACAAAGTTTCCGCTCGCCACGGCGTTGTTGCAAGCTTCCGGTCCCGCCACGCCTTCGATGGCCCCGGTGCCGAACTTTTCTGGATGTTTGGAGAGACGTTTCTCCAGGCCATACGAAAGGAAGGTGGCGATGACCGGGCCGAGGCCCGGCAGCACGCCGAGAAAAAATCCTAGCAGCGAGCCGCGGGCAATCGGCATGGCGGAATCCTGCCAATCTTTTCGGGTGGGCAGGAGATGCGTGATCTTGCTCTTGAGGATTTCCCGATCCATGGTCGCGCCGACGTTTTGCAGGATCTCCGAGATGCCGAACAGGCCCATGACCACCGGAACGATCCCGATGCCGTCGCGCAGGATCAAGATGTCATAGGTAAAGCGCGGCTTGGCCGTGACCGCGTCCAAGCCGATGGAACCCAAGATTAAGCCCAGCGCGGCCATCATCAGCGCTTTGAGTTGGGAGCCGCGGGAGAGATAGGTCACGAGCGTCATCGACATTACCATCAGCGAGAAATATTCCGGGGCGCCGAACAGGAGCGCGAAGGATGCCAGCAGCGGCGCCAGAAACATCAACCCGACAACGCCGACGGTACCTGCGAAGAAGGACCCGAACGCCGCGATCCCCAGGGCCGGACCGGCTCTTCCCTGCCTGGCCATCTGATATCCATCGAAGCAGGTGACCACGGAGGCGGCCTCACCGGGAATGTTTACGAGAATCGACGTGGTCGAGCCGCCGTACATGACGCCGTAATAAAGGCCGGCGAGCATGATCATGGAGGATGCCGGGTCGGTGCGAAATGTAGTTGGAAGAAGGAGCGAGATTGCCGCCGCCGGACCGATGCCCGGAAGAACGCCGACCAGGGTTCCCAAAAGCACGCCGACAAAGCAAAAGGCGAGACCTTTGATCGTCAGAACGACGGCGAAGCCTTGAATGATTCCGTCAAGCGCCGCCATTTTTTTATTACCTTCCCAGGATTCCCGCCGGCAACTGCGCTTTGAGCCAGAGTCCGAAGACAACGTAAAAGGCGGCAGAAATGAACAGAGCGGCGCTCGCGGAAAGCAGCCACGCCCGACGCTCGACGGCGCGGAGCAAAAAAAGAATAAAAAGAAATGTCGTGATGACGAAACCCAGCCAGGTGAGCAACAACGCAAAGCCGAGCACAGCGAGCGATACCGTCACGGTATTGCCCACGTCTGTCCAGGACTCGGCTTTTCCCACCTTCCCGCGGAAAGCAAGAAACCCCAAAATCACTGACAATACGCCGAGCAGAGCGCCCGAATAAAAGGGGAAAAAGCCGGCGCCGGGCCGAAAAAAACTGCCGACACCGAGGCGCCAGCTTTCAAAGCAGACATAGAGGGAAAAGAGAATGAAGAAAAGTCCGGTCCAGCGGTCGGTGGTGATCATTTCATTCCGGTTTGATCCCGGCCTTCTGGGCGACGTCGCGTACCACGGCGTACTCTCGCTTTATCCGCTCCATCAGTTGTTTCGGATCCTCATAGGCGACCGTGAATCCAGCTTTATCCAGCTTGGCTATGCTTTCTGGGTCCTTGATTGCTTTCGCTAGGGCAGGGACCAGTTTTCCGGTCACGTCGCGGGGCAGGTTGGCCGGCCCAAAAATTCCAAACCACGCGTCTAAGTTTACCTTGGCAAAGCCCAACTTGGCGAAGGTCGGAAACTGGGGAAATTCTTTGATGGTTCCGGTCACGGCAAGAATGCGGAGCGTGCCGGCCCTCACATGACTCGACACGACCGGCCAGATCTGCGAGGCGCAATCGATATGGCCGCCCAACAGCGCCGCAATGTTGGCGGGGGAGCCCGCTTTATAGGGAACATGGTTGATCTGCGCGCCGGCGGCGATTTTCAAAATCTCCAGGTTGAAGTGGCCCGAGCTGCCTACGCCCGAAGTGCCGCAGCTCACCTTGCCGGGATTCTTTTTGGCGTGGCTTATGAACTCGTCGAGGGTTTTCCAGGGAGAGTCGGCATTTACCGCGATCAAAGCGGTGGTGATGCCGACGTTGGCCAGCGCGGAAAAATCCTTGAACGGGTCATAGGGGAGATTCGGGGTGATGACCGCCGCGTTGGTGAACGACGGCCCGTTGAGCGAGCCGAGGGTATATCCGTCCGGCTTCGATTTGGCGACGAAGTCGGAGCCGATCACGCCGGCCGCGCCGGTCTTGTATTCAAAGAGGATGTCGGTTTTAAACTCCTGGCGCAGAGACTCGCCGGCGACCCGGCCCACTAAATCCTGTACCGTGCCGGGTCCCAAGGCGATGATCATGGTGATGGGTTTACTCGGGTACTTCTCTTGGGCGACCGCGATGTCGAACGTGGCGAGTAAAAAGCCGATCAAAATCACCAGCAGTATTCTCATGGTCCACCTCCTTGGCGCCGTTGGGTTCAAAGGCCTCATTAGCCCAAGCGGGAGAAAATGTCTATCCCTTTGTCGCGGAGGCTGTGTCGTAACGTACTGGACACCTAGTTGTCATCCCGAGCGAAGTGAGGGATCTAAGATCCTTCGGGTGCGCCTCAGGACGCTCCGCGGATTTCTCCCGGAGTTTAACCTGAGCTCGCCGAAGGGGGGTCGAAATGACACGCGAGCGATACACACGCCAGCTCCGCAAGTGCAACACCGTCTTTTCAGTATTTGTCTTCTGTCTATTGGCATTCGGGGAAAAATTTTGTAAGACGTAACCACTGCGGCAATTTGGCGCGGGTTCTTTATAAGAATGAAAAGCTTCGATTATTTTGCTCCCCAAAGCCTCGGCGATGCGACCGCGCTGTTGCGCCGCTACGGTGCCAAGGCTCGACTGTTGGCCGGGGGCACCGATCTTTTTATCCGTTTGGAGCGGCGGGCGGTCGAACCCGGAGTCATTGTTGATCTCAAAAAGATCCGCGCTCTACAAGGGATCAAAGCAAGCGCCAAAGGTCTGACCATCAGAGCGGCAACGCTGATGGACGAGATCGTCTCATCTCCCCTGGTCCAACGCCGATATGGGATTGTCGCCGAAGCGGCGGGTGCCGTCGGCTCGATCCAGACGCGCAATCGGGCCACGCTGGGCGGCAATTTGTGCAACGCCTCGCCCGCCGCCGATACGGCGCCCGCTCTGATCGCCCTTGGGGCGCGGGCGCGCATCGCCGGCGGCCGGCGCGAACGCGAGCTGCCCCTGGAAGATTTTTTTCTCGCTCCGGGGAAAACTTGTCTTCAATCCAGCGAGTTGCTCAAGGAAGTTTTTATTCCCTCCCCGGTGGGGAAATCCGGCGCCTCGTTCCAGCGCTGCACGCGCACGGCGATGGATATCGCCTTGGTGAACTGCTCGGTGTTTCTCTCCCTTGCGCCCAAGGGGGGAGTTATCGGCGAGATTCGGATCGCCTTGGGCGCGGTGGCGCCGACGCCGGTGCGGGCGCGATCGGCCGAGGATTTGCTCAGGGGTAAGAGCCCGGACAAGGGCGCGATCGAGGAAGCCGCCGCCCTTGCCGCCGCCGGCGCAAGTCCCATCGATGACGTGCGCTCCAGCGCGGCGTACCGCCGCGCGATGGTGCGGGTCTTGACCCGGCGCGCCATCGAGGCGGCGCTTAAACAAGCAAGCGGCAAGTGAGAAGAACCCAGGGCGGCGAAGCCGCAACCGAATCGGAGTATCTCACGCAAAGGCGCAAAGCATGCCCTGAGCAAGGTCGAAGGGGACGCCAAGGAAAACCAATTCAGGGGGTCGGAAAATGATTTCTTACCTTTGCGAGCTTGGCGTCTTGGCGGGAGAATAGTCCGAGGCTCCTGATTTGCACGGATGAATTGAGGATGAAAGTAACTAAAAAAAGAATTTCCATCACGGTCAATGGGGAGAGCTACGAGCGGGAAGTCGTGCCGGCAACGTCATTGCTCGACTTTCTGCGCACGGACTTGAACCTCACTGGAACCAAGGAAGGGTGCGGCGAAGGGGAGTGCGGTGCCTGCGCCGTGATCGTGAATGGACGTCTGGTCGATTCCTGCCTCATTCTCGCCGTCGAGGCGGACGGCCAAAAGATCCAAACCGTCGAAGGAGTCAGCCGGAACGGCCGTCTCCACCCATTGCAGAAAGCTTTCGCCGAAAAGGGCGCCGCTCAGTGCGGCTTCTGCACGCCGGGAATGATCATGGCGGCAAAAAATCTTTTGGACCATAATCCCAAGCCGACGGCCGAAGAGGCGCTTAAAGCGATCGCCGGCAATCTCTGCCGCTGCACCGGCTACGGCTCGATTGTCGACGCGATTCTGTCGGCTGCGAAAGAACGATGAAAGTCGTCGGCCAAGAACATCCTCGAGTCGAGATTTTGGAGAAGGTTACGGGCCAGTCCGTGTTCGGCGCTGACGTGCGCCTGGCCAGTCCGCTTCTTGTCGGTAAAATCCTCGGCAGTCCGCACGCCCACGCACGGATCAAGAGCATCGATACCCGCAAGGCGGAGAAACTGCCCGGCGTGAAGGCGGTCGTTACCGCGCGGGATTTTCCGCCGGTCAAGTTCGGCCGGTTCATTCAAGACGAGGAATACTTCGCCCGTGACAAGGTCCGGCTGGTGGGCGATAAAGTTGCCGCGGTCGCCGCCGTAGACGAGGAAACGGCGGAGGAAGCACTGCGGCTCATCAAGGTCGATTATGAAGTGCTGCCGCCGGTCATCGACGGTCTCGAAGCGATGCGCGCAGATGCGCCGCTAATTCACGAAGATTGCGAGCGCTACGGGGCCGCCGGTCTCGTTCAGGGCCGCAAGGGCAACATCCTCTACCACAAACAGAGCCTGCATGGCGATATCGAGCGCGGCTTCCGCGAAGCGGACCAGGTTTTCGAGCATCGCTTTTTCGCCCCCATGGTGCACCAGACATACATCGAGCCGCACACGGTGCTGGCCCGGGTCGACGCCTCCGGCAGAGCGACCGTCTGGGTGCCGACCCAGGCGCAGTTTTTTATCCGGCAGAGCATCGCCGAGATTTTTCAGTGGCCCTTGATCAAGGTCCGGGTGATTCCCACCGAAATCGGCGGCGGCTTCGGCGGCAAGATGCTGCCCACCGTCGAACCCGCCGCCGTCGCCCTGGCGCGGAAGAGCGGCATGCCGGTGCAGATCGTCATGAGCCGGGCCGAAGATTTTCAGACCGCCAACCCGCGTCATCCTTGCCACATGCGCTACAAGACCGGCGTCATGCGCGACGGCACCATCGTGGCGCGGGAAATCGAAATGGTTTTTGGCACCGGCGCATTTTGCGGCAACGGCTTGGTGATCGGCCAGAGAGCGGAGATGCTCGCCACCGGCCCCTATCGCATACCCAACGTCAAGATCGATCTTTTTTGTGTCTACACCAACCACGCCAATTGCGGCCCCTACCGGGCGCCCTCCGGCCCGCAGCTCGCTTTCGGCTCCGAACAGCAGATCGACATCATCGCCCGCGAGTTGAGCTTGGACCCGGTGGAGCTGCGGCTTAAAAACGCCATCGAGGAGGGCGACACGACTCCCGCCGCCGGCGGCCCATTGAAGGACGTTCATGCCAAAGAGACTCTGCGCAAAGCGGCCGAGGCCGCCGGGTGGGGCGCCAACCCGCGGGAAAAAAATCGCGGCCGCGGCATCGCTTTGGGTTACTGGCTAGTGGGCGGCATGGCGTCGAGCTCGGGGGTCAAGCTCAATGAAGACGGCACCGTGTCGGTGCTGACGGGGGTCGTCGATCTGAGCGGCACCGTCACTTCTCTGGGGCAGATCGTCGCCGAAGTTCTCGGCGTCGATCTGGAAGACGTCCATATTCGCACCGCCGACAGCGACTTCGCTCCCCATTCCACCATCAGCGCCGGCAGCCAGGGTTTGCGGAGCATGGGAACCGCCGCCAAACTGGCCGCCGAAGAGGTCAAAAAACAGATCGCCGAGGTGGCGGCGGACAAACTCGAAGCGGAAGCCGGCGATTTGGTGGTCGAGGGGAAAAGGGTTTACGTCAGAGGCAACAAAGATAAAGGACTCTCGCTGGCGCAGGTCGCGCAGCTTTCCATGACGCACAAGCGCGGGCCGATCGTGAGCGTTCAATCGGCGGCGCAATTTCCCAACCAGCCGGCCTTCTCCGTCCATGTGGCTGATGTCGAGGTGGAGCCGGAAACCGGCCAGGTCAAAGTCCTCCGCTATATCGCGGCTCAGGATGTCGGCACGGCGATCAATCCCTTATCGGCGCGCGGCCAGATTCAGGGTTCGGTGATTCAAGGACTCGGCCAGGCGCTCAGCGAAGCCTGCGTCTTCAAGAACGGCAAAATGCTCAATCCCACTTTCCTCGATTACAAGATTTTCAGTTCCCTCGATGCGCCGCGCGTCGAGGTGCATCTGGTCGAGCATGCCGCCGAGGGCGGGCCGTTCGGCGCCAAAGGGATCGGCGAGCCATCCATCGTTCCGGTGCCGGCCGCGGTCGCCAATGCGATCTACGACGCCGTCGGCGCGAGGATCTTCGAGCTTCCTCTCAGCGCGGAAAAAATCCTGCTGGCGCTCCAAGAAAACGGCAAGGGGCGGTAAGGCCGGCGCCCGTTGCGCCGATCCGAACGGTGAAGCGGGCGTGCAGATTTTTTTAATTCTCGTCTTGGAGTGTTTCCAGACGATGTCCGCGAGTGGCATCGCGCTGCTCCTGCCGGCGATCCGGAGCGATCTGTCTCTTTCCTTTACGCAAAGCGGTTCGCTCGGCGCCGCCAATATCTTTTCCTACGCCCTGATGCAGATCCCGGCGGGCTATCTCGCCGACCGCTACGGGCTCAAGCAGACTTTCCTGATCGGCGGCTTGGGCACCACCGTTCTTTTGCTGACCTTCGGCCTGGTCGCCGACTACGGCCAAGCGTTTCTCAACCAGACCTTGGCCGGCGTCTTTCACGCTTTTCTTTTTCAGTCCGGGCTCGCTCTGCTGGCGAGCCGCTTCGGCCCCGAACGGCGCGCCACCGCCATGGGACTTTCCCTGGTCGGGATCTTTTCCGGTCAGTTGTTGATCAATGGCACTGCTCCATGGCTGGCGGAGCATTTCAACTGGCGTATTCCTTTTATTGCCTTCGGCCTGGTCGGTATGCTCTCGTCGATCGCCTATCTATGGCATGGCCGCGGCCCCGCCTGTGTAGAACCCGCGCGGCAAGTCGGCGTGCTCGATGCGCTGCGTTTTTTCCGCGATCCGTTCATGTTGGTATGCGGGCTGATCCAATTTATCCGGCTCGGCACCATTCAGGGGATCGCCTTTTGG
>JAUYJC010000260.1 GCA_030688735.1 Deltaproteobacteria bacterium | reverse complement strand
ACGCTCCCCCTCATCCGTGAACTTTATGATATGGACGCTCCCGGCATCTACTTCAGCTCCATCGTAGCCCAAGAATTGTTGGCGGGCGACCGGTCGATCGCCCCCTACGCCTTCAAAGCGCTGGCGCCGGCGATCAACGTGCGCAGATTCTCGATGTTCACCGGTTTCAGGAAGTAATGATCGATGGCGGTGCTTTTGCGGCCCGCCGAAACGTCTTCCGGCAACCAGCCCGAAACCGCCACAATTATCAACTCGGGCAGTTCGCGACGCAGGCGTTCGGCGACTTCGTAACCGCTAACGTCCGGTAAATCGATATCGAGGCAAATAATATCCGGGCCAAACTCAAGCGCCGTTTCCACCGCTGTTTTACCAGTGTAAGCCGTCCGCGCCACGTGTCCATCCAGACGTACCGATTCGGCCAGCGAGTCGGCGGCGTCGATATTGTCGTCGACGACTAGAATACGCCGTCCCTGGGCGGCGACGGCTGCCGTTGAGCCTGGCTCTGCCGCTCTCATTGGCAGCAAAGAACTCTGATCCGTTGCGAGTGGCAATTGTACGGCGAATTCACTTCCTTGTCCTTCGCCGGCGCTATGCGCCCAAACTTGCCCGCCGTGCATTTCCACCAACTGCTTAACCAGGCTCAAGCCGATGCCGAGTCCCCCCCTCCCCCCGCGACTGGTCCCGGCTTGCTTGAACATGTCGAAGATATGTGGCAGCAACTCCGGCGCGATGCCCCAGCCATTGTCACGTACGTGAATTAGGATTCGGCCATCGTCACGGTCGGCGTTGAGCGAAATACGCCCGCCCGGGCCGGTATATTTCCCGGCGTTATCCAGAAGGTTCGTCACGACCTGCGCCAGGCGCGCCGAATCGGCGTCGAGATAAACCGGTTCAGGCGGCAGTGTAACGGTGAGCGTATGGCCGGCTTCGTCCAAGGCCGGGCGGCTGCTTTCCAGTGCCAAATCCATCACCGACGCCAGATCGACTCGTTGCTTGCGCAGTTCGAGCTTCCCCTGGGAGATGCGCGAAACATTGAGCAGGTCATCCACCAACCGGTGTAGCTGCTCGGCCTGTCGTTCCGCCATAATCCACATTCGCGCTTTCATCTCCGGGGTGTCCGAGCGATTCTGGACGTCGAAGACCCCGTGCAATACCTGGAGGGGGTTACGCAACTCATGAGAAAGCAACGCCAAGAACTCATTCTTGTGCCGGTCGGCCACTCGCAGCGCCGCGGCCGCCCGTTCGCGCGCGGAGACGTCGTGCAGGATCACGGTAAAGAGCTTCTTCCCGCCGGATTCGATCTGGGAGATGGCGGCCTCAATCGGGAATTCCTCGCCGTCCGCGCGCAGGCCGTTAATCTGACCGCGCCGGTCAATCGCCCGCCGGGTATCGCCGCTTTGGTCGAATTCCCGCACATGCTGGGCGTGTGCCGCGCGCAAGCGCGCGGGAATGAAGCGGTCGATCGGCGAGCCGAGCGCCTCCGCCGCCGTGCACCGAAAGATCTTTTCCGCTGCCTGATTGAAGAGCACGATGCGCTGGTCGGCGTCGATGCTGATGATGGCACTCAGCGCCAATTCGACGATGCTGCTGAGGCGCTCCTCGCTTTCGCGCAGGGCGTGCTCCATTTGCCGGCGCTCGGTGATATCCACGAAGGTCAACACTGCGCCGTCGATACGGTCATCCACGGTTCGGTAGGGGAACACTCGAACCATGTACCAATGGTTGTCGCTCGTGCGCACTTCGCGTTCGATGAGTCGCAACGTTTCGAGGACTTCGGCAAGGTCTGCTAGCAGGCGCCCGTAATCGAGCTTGTGTGTCACATGTTCCAAGGGTCGCCCGATATCGGTGGCAATAATG
Organism: Deltaproteobacteria bacterium; assembly: GCA_030688735.1. Classification (GTDB taxonomy): domain Bacteria; phylum Desulfobacterota; class Binatia; order UBA9968; family UBA9968; genus JACPFE01. The sequence goes on along the minus strand of JAUYJC010000260.1, from coordinate 2,709 downwards.
TTGAAAAACTCTTGCACCCTCGGCGTGTAGCGTTTGATTCTAAGCCCCCGGTCAAGAAAGATCGTGGCAATGTCGGTGGAGGATATGAGATTTTGCAGATCCGAGTTGGCGTGGTTGACTTCGTCGATCGTCTCTTTTAATTCGTGATTGACCGTCGTCAACTCTTCGTTGACCGATTGCAATTCTTCCTTGCCGGTTTCAAGCTCTTCGCTCGTCGTGCGCAGTTCTTCATTGATTGCCTGGAGCTCTTCGTTGGTGGCCTTGAGTTCTTCGATGGAGGTCTCGTACTCCTCTGTGGTGGTGCGCAGCCGGTCGTTGCCGCGCTGGAGCTCGTTCTCGAGGCGGCGCACCGCCGTCTCTATCGCTTTGTCGCCCGCCAACGCGGCCTGCGCTGGGGAGGGGGGGGGATGGTTCTGGCTCGGGCGCCCCGGCCCGCTTTTCGTCGAAGATCACCAGATAATAAGCATGGCCGATGTCGGTCGCTGCGGACAGCGGGCTTACGATGAGATGGACGAGCCGGCTCTCGCCGTCGAGGGTGAGGCTTAGATTGCGCGCTTCAATCTGGTGGTTGTCTTGCCTGGCGGCAAGCAGGGCAGTGCGCAGGTCGAGTTGAAGATTGGGGTGAACGACTGCGAGCAGATTGTGCGTCGGCTCGCCGCCGCTCAAATGCAAGTAGCGCCCGGCGTGTTCGCTCAAGTGGACGATCTCCCCCTCTTCGTTGATCAAGACGCTCGGCGGCGCGTACTGCTCGACCAGTCTGTGGTGCAGGACGCCAATAGCGAATTCCTTCTGGTGTGGCGCCAGCGGCGATTCCGGCAAGCGAGTCGTCCACTTGCCCGGCATCGGCATCACCGGTATTGCCCGGTGCGCCGCCCCCATGAAATGCGCTTTGTAGATGCGGTTCTTCTTATCGAACGGGGTAAAGAACGAGCGCGTCCCCTCGGCCGATTCCGACGTGCCCAGGAATAGAAAACCATCCCGGCGCAAGGCGAAATGGAAGATGTCCAAAACCCGCCCCTGTGAGTCGTGGTTTAAATAGATCAACAGATTGCGGCAACTGATCAGATCGATGCGCGAAAACGGCGGGTCGCGTAGCACGTTGTGCGGCGCGAACAAGACCGACTCGCGCACTTCTTTCTTGAGGTTATAGTGGTGATCCTCCCTGACGAAAAACTGGCGCAACCGCTCCGGCGATACATCGGCGACGATGGTTTCGTCATAACGGCACTGGCGGCCCGTGGTGATGGCTTGTTCACTGATGTCGGTGGCGAAGACTTGAATCGTTGGCGCATTGGTCAACCGCGCCGCAAATTCGCGCAGTAGAATTGCAATCGAATAGGCCTCTTCCCCCGTGGCGCAGCCGACCACCCAGACCCGGACCTGGTCGGCCGAAGTCTTGTTGGCGAACAATTGCGGCACTACCTGTTGCTCCAGCGCTTTGTAGGCGTCTCGGTCGCGAAAGAAATTGGTCACGGTGATCAAAAGATCGGAGAGCAGAGCCTGCATTTCCTCGGGATGACGGCGCAGATAGTCGATATATTCGCTCACGTCCGCCAGTTCGTGGACCTGTACCCGCCGCCCGATGCGCCGCCCGATGGTGGGCCACTTGTAGCTCGAAAAGTCGTGCCCCGACCGTACGCGCAGCATGGCCAAGACTTCTCGAACCGGGTCGGTCCGGGCGGGAGCTTTCTCATGAGCTTCTACCGATAGCTGGATCCGGTCCGCGCTCCGCATGAGGGCCACCAGTTTTGCCGGGATCTCGGCGGCCGGCAGAACCAAATCCACCAGGTTGGTGGCGATGGCGCTGCGTGGCATGGGGTCATACTCGGCGTCAGCGGGGTCCTGGGCGATGGCGATACCGCCTTCTTCCTTGATACGCTTGAGGCCGAGGGTGCCGTCGGACCCTGTCCCGGAGAGTATCACGCAGATGGCGTTTCTCCCGGAGGCGGCGGCCAGGGTGCGCAGAAATACATCGATGGCCCCGCGCCGGCCGCGTGTCACCTCCTGCTCGGTGAGGCGGACTTCGCCGTCCACCATGGTCAGATACTTGCCGGGCGGGATGACGTAGACGTGGTTGGGCTCGATCTTGAGCGTCTCGGTGACTTCGACGACCGGCAAGGAAGTGCTCCCCTGCAGAATCGCCGCCAGGTTGCTCGCGTGTTCGGAGGAAAGGTGGACAACCACGACGAATGCCATGCCGCTGTCGCCGGTCATTTTTTCAAAAAAATGCTTGAGCGCGGTAATGCCGCCGGCCGATGCGCCGATGCCGACCACCGTGCATTGCGGCTTCACCGCCACTTCAGGCGGCTGCGGTTCGGCTAGTAGGGTAAGGTTATCTTCATCGCCCATAAGAAGATTCCCCTTTTAGATTATGGCTGGCTGGACGGAACCAATAATTTTAGCGCACCGCCGCCGCTTCGCGAACCCGCATTGGCTCTCGCTTTACGGTCAATGGTAGTTTCCGATTTATACTACACTTGGCAAGCGCGATGCAAATTAACATTGACGGCCATACCGGTCTGAAGAAGAGATTTAACCGCAAAGATGCAAAGAAGACGAGACTCACCAGTAGAGTAGAGAGGAGGCGCGTCGCTGTGCAGATCAGTGACTTCCAATGTATCCGCCCTTTCGAGCTTCGGGGCAAATGGCCACCAGATCATCAGCACGTTTCCTCCTCCCTCTCTAAAATTCCGTACAGCGGGTTTTCCC
>JAUYJC010000244.1 GCA_030688735.1 Deltaproteobacteria bacterium | reverse complement strand
CGGCCAGCGCAACTGAATGAGGTAGTCGCGGCAGGCGTCTTCGGAGTGAAACTGATCGCGAAACGCCAGCAGATCCTTCGGGTAGTCGGCCACGCTCGAACTCTAGCAAGAACACCACAGGCGTCAAGTGCATAGGCCGATAATGCAAAATCCGAAATGCGGTCGCCGAAGGATCTCGAGGGCAAGAAGGTTGGTGTTCGCGCGTATACTGTTACCACGGGTGTTTGGGTTAGGGGAATTCTCGCGACGGAGTACGGCGTCGATCTCGACAAGATCACATGGGTGGTGGTCGACGAAGAACATGTTCAGGAGTACCGAAAACCCGCCAACGTGATGGAGCGACCGGGGGCGAACCTGGCCGAGTTGCTCGTCAAGGGTGAACTCGCGGCCGCCATCGGCGTCGGCAAGGTCGACTCTCCGGACATTAAACCGCTGATCCCAGACGCGGCTGCGGCCGAGGTCGCATGGTACAAAAAGACCGGTATCTATCCCATCAACCACACGATTGTGCTGAAGGACTCGCTGCTCCGGTCCGAGCCCTCGCTGGCGCCCCGGCTGTTCGCCGGCTTCGAGGCCGCCAAGGCACAGGTCCTAAAACAGCTCAGCTCAGGCGCCGAGCTGCCTGCCGATGCTCAGGCCCTAGCGGCGCGGCGCAGCATCGTCGGCGACGATCCCCTTCCCAATGGTGTCGAACGTAATCGCAAGGCACTGGAGGCCATCATCCGGTTCGCCCACGAACAAAAGATCCTGCCGCGCGCGGTCAAACCGGAACAGATGTTTGCCGCCAACACCTTGAACCTGGTGTGAACACAGGAGGGGAAAAAGGGCCGCTGGATTTTCCCGCGACGCGAAACGGGAAAGTAGGCTGTCCTCATTATTTCCCGCTTCAGCCCTTCACGCGCCACGCACCGGGCACGAAGGATAATCCTCTGGATACAGAGAGCGTAAACGCAAAGGCGCGGCTCCTGATGGAGCCGGTGCTCGGCGCCGAGCAGACAGAGGGAATCATTAGGCGGGTGAACGCCTTGGAAGAGCTGGACGGTGTGCGCGAGCTGCGGCCTTTCCTGGCAGGCCAGGGCCATTAGCGTCGAGTATCAAGTGATCGACCCATATGGACTAACAATCGGTTTCCATGTTGGTCGGGTATATTAAGTTTTCGCAGACCTTCATATGAAGGCATGAACCTTCTCCAGAAACACTTGACAAGGGACTGAAATCTGACGAGAATCCGGTCGCTCTATGAATCTTAAGGATCGTCAATCGCAGATCTGTACGCTCACTAGTTGGGCCTCACATCTCAACCGCACTGGGGATAGAAATGTACCAAGGTAATCACTCAAACTCGACCGCTGCCCTCATTGCAAAGTGGCTAAGCCATTCCTAGCGCGAATGACCAGGAAAGCAACGCAAGACCATGCAGGGAGCGGTACTCAGCATGAGTGAACGTAAGGACAAGCGACTCATCGACAGAGTCCGGGACTCGGCCCTGTCCATGCAGATTGGCGGCCTGGAGGACGGCGGAGTCTCCGTGATGATCGACATGGGGAGCGCACGCTATGTCGTGAAGGAGCGTGCGATCTACGCCGTGCGGTTGGCCGACCAGGTGGACCCAGAGCGGACGAATGTGGCCGTGCCCAACACCCAGCAGCGGATCATGTCGATGGGCACCCACGACCCTGAAGTAGCGCGCATCTTCCTGACCGCGTACGCCATGTTCAAGTCGATGCACCTCGGAAAGGACTTCCCGGAGGGCAAGGCGTGGTCCCTCGCCTTCGGATACCTCCGAGACATCGCGGCGATGATGGAAATGCATTCAGCCTTGGTGGCGGCGATCGAGCAGGCCGTCGCCGGGTTCAACGAAGTGGTCGCGAAGGATCGAAGCGTTACGTTGCCCTCTTTGGGGAACGCGGAGGAACGTTGCGATGCGTTCGCCCAGAAAGTGGGCCACGCTATCGATACGTTGAAGGCGATCGCACGGCTTTTCTACCCGAAGGAGCTATCGAAGAAGTGGATCGACTCGTTGACTTCGCTTGCTGCACAGAAGCACGGGGAGGAAGAACCGTTGGCACGGTTCATGAGGAAGACACGAGGCAACCTGCTCTTCATGCGGGAGATGAGGAATATGATCGAGCACCCTCAAGAAGATGCCTACGTGAAGGTCCACGATTTCCAGCTCCCACCGAGCATGGAGCTGGTCGCCCCGAGCGTAGACATCGTCAGGCTGGGCGAAGTCCCTGTCTCCGAGCCGCTTGCATCGCTCATGGCTCATGTAACTGAGGAGTTGGTGTCAATCGGAGAGATGTTCATGGCGCTCCTCTGTGGCGCCAACGCTAAGTCGTTCTCTGGTTTCCCGCTCGTCGTGGTGGAAGTACCGCCTAGTCGCCGGCCGGAGTGGAACCCACACCAGCGGATTTCGTATGGGATCGTGATAAACGGCGAAGTACAGCCCTTGGGGTAGCGCAGATGCCGCGACTCATTTCGCCTGGTGCGCAGCTGGGAGACCTTGAATCGCATAGGCATGCGAACACATGAGTACATTGCCATGACGGCAGCGCAGTTCAAGAACCGTCTGATGGAGGACGCGAGCGCCATAAATTCGCAAGCGCAAGAACGTCAGCGACTGGCCGCGAACCTTGACCTCCCCTGTCCGAATTCGGACCTTGAATATGCCATGGAGATTGACGCCCAACATTGGGTAGAGACGGGACGCTCGCAGCGCCGCTCACCCAAGACGTTGGGCAGACTCATGATTAGCATCCGAAATGACTCCCGCGTCTGGAGAGCGTCAGCGCAGGTAACACTGCCGCGAACACAATCGTGGCGACGCCTAGTCCTTGGCGGGCACCACGCCAGGTGGCCATGTCCCTAACTCAAGAGCGGATCGGCGAACTCTGCCGGGCAGCCATAGACGAAGCGAAGGCTTCCGTTCCGGAGGATGATCGCCCCCATCCTTTTGTCGGCGCCGTCCTTGTCGACTCAGAAGGGACAGTTCTGCTCAAAGCGCACCGAGGCGAGCAGCCGAAGTGTCATGCGGAATTCCGCCTCCTGGAGAAGGCACGAGAGCAGGGTATCGATCCGCGTGGTTGCACCCTCTTCGTTACGCTTGAACCGTGCATTAAGCGAGGCCGCACCAAGATCCCCTGCGCGGTTCGAATCCTCGAGGCCGGCATAGCAAAGGTCTATATCGGGACGCTCGACCCGGACCCAAATATTACCGGCCGGGGCACGATGTATCTTACGTACGAGGGTGTCTCGATCGAGCACTTTCCCAGCGACATTGCCGCAGACCTGCGCGAGACCAGCAGGCAATTTTTTGATCGTTTTCGTGCGGCGCACTTCTGGGATCCGCCAGCCCAATCACTTTATGGGGCTACAAGCTCTTCGCCTACGACTACGAAGCCACTCCTTGCCAGTACGCGCGAGGGCTTGTTGTACCAAACCCTCGATCTAATGATTGGCTCTGAGGGTCCGATTTGGATCGCGGCAGGCGATCTGTCTTGGTTCCGTGAACTCCAAGTCGCGTTCCTTGCGGCATCGCTTAAGAAGCGAGAGGTGCGCGTGCTTCGGTCGCACCCATCAACGCCCACCGGAACCGACTTGATCGATCCGGCGACAATAGCCACACGGCTTGGAGCGTCAATAGTTGAGCTAGCTACGCCAGGCAAGATACGCTTTACCTTAATTGGCCCCAAGACCGACGCAGCCGCGAGTGTGTTCGTCGAACGCTCTCACGCCGAGCTGCTACGAATGCCAGAGGATGAGCGAATTCTTGAGATACTGGCCGAGTGGTTTGAGCGAGGTTGGAACAGCTCGCACCCTATCCCTGGTCAGTCTTTCTCAGTTCACGAAATCGACGTAGCGCACGTGTTCAGCGCTCTGCGGACTGGAGTTGTCCAATATAAGAATGCGAAGATTCATCTCGAAGAGGTCATCATCGAATCCCTCAGGCCGGCTACTCATGCGCTTGAGACCTTCAAGTTGTTTCGAATCAACCAGTTTGTTGCGCTCCGCCAAAGATACAATCTGCCGGACTTCGCGCGACTGGAAGGCTTGCCGTGGCCGCTAATTGGTCCGCCTGTAGTCGAACGGCTGCCTGACGGCGCAATGGTTATCATTGATGGGACACATCGCGTCTATTCGGCGCGTGCGCGAGGTGCTGTCTCGATTCCAGCGATCGTGGTGGAGAACCCAAACTTTGATCTCCCTTCGCAACCTGCGTCCGGCTGGGATCACGTGGAGATTCTCGCTCACAAGCTACCGCGCGAACGGCGCTACAAAAAATTCAATCCAAGCCTGTTCAGGCCGATTCGTGCAGCCTTCGAATCCTTGGATGTGTAGGCGCAAAGCGAAGGGTGTAGGTTGTACGAAGCATGAGGCCGAATCGGAAATGGGGATAATCCCCATTATCCGATAAAGTTTCCCTTACTGGATTAGCCATGAAGAAAAAAGCCAAACAAGAAATATCTTTTGCGGTCTGCATCAATAACAAGAAGTACCAAGCTTCTCTCGAATTAGGAAAACTCTACCGGATCATTCCTGACGAAGAAGCAGAATCCCATGGATATTTACGAGTGGTCGATGAAAGTGGTGAGGACTACGGATACTCTGCCGATCGTTTCTTTCGACTCGAAGTGCCTAGACCGCTCGAGCGAGCGCTGTTACGGGCGTCGTCCTAGACTGTCTCTTGTAGAACTGTCGGCTTGAGACCGACGCCGAGGGCGCGGCTCACCCTCGCGTTGCCTCGCTACCCGAAACCCCTAACTCGAATCTCGAAGCCCTCCCTACGCCGCCAATCGTTTCGCCCGTAACTGGCGCGCGATGTACGCCTTGATTTGCTCGTAGGCGCGGTCGGTCTGCGGTCCGGGGTTGGCGACCCAGCGGTGCTCGCAGTCCTTAAAGACTTCATATTCGCATTCGCCGCCGGCCTTCCGGTATGTTTCGGCGAATTTTTCCTGCACGGCCGGGCGCACGTTGTCGTCCAGCTCGCCTTGGAGAATATAGAGCGGCGGCATGGTCACCGCCTCGCCGCGCTCCAGGATCTGTTGCGGGTTGCCTTCGAAGATCGATTCCCAGGGATTAAAATAAATCTTGCTGAACTCGATCATCTCCTTCCACTCTCGCTTCTCGGCGTTCTGAAATCGCGCAAAGGGATCGCTCACCGGTGAGCGGACCACGACGTAATTGAGCGTCGCGTCGAGATCGGGCGCTTCGGGGAGCGGCAGAGCGTTGTAGCGCGGATCGCGCGGGCGCATGGCGCAGAGCTCGATTTCGTGGCCGCCGCTGGAGCTGCCGAGAGCGCCGACCGTGGCTGGATCGCCGTTCCATTCTCGCGCCTTCGCCTTGAGCCAGCGAACGCCAAAGTTCGCATCCTGGACCGAAGCGGGGTAGGGCGCCTCCGGCGCGCGGCGCAGGTCAATGGCGACGACCAAGATACCGCTTTTCGCCAGACTCTCGTCCATCGGTGCGTTGGCGGTGCGGTCCTGGTTGTTCCACGCACCGCCGTGCAAATCGAGCAGCGCGGGAAATGGCCCGTCGCCTTGGGGCTGGTAGATGCGCGCCATCAAAGTGCGCACCGGGTCGCGGCGAAATTCGATATCCCAGGTCTTAATCTCGTATCGACTTCCAGGATTGTAGATCGTTGCCATGAGTTTCTCCCTTCCGATTGTGATCTTTCGCTACCCGCTTCGAATATCGCCGCTTGGACCCGCTGTCAAGCCGACACAGGCCGGCAACAGGGTGAATTTGCCCTAGCAAGTAAGCCTCCGGTGCATAAAGATATTCTCATCACAGCTGAACATGCCATCGGTAATCCTGTATAACCGCCTTCAGTTGTTCAGGAAGGCGGAAGCATCGTTTTGAACCTCGATGAAGTCCGAGTGCGAGTGGTGGAGCGTAGCGAAGAATCGCTACACCGCCAGCTCATGACGGTGCATCACTACTTGGGACATCTGC
>JAUYJC010000510.1 GCA_030688735.1 Deltaproteobacteria bacterium | reverse complement strand
GAATGAACACCAACGCCAAACTCGCCATCAGAAAAGCCCGCGGCTTTCGAACCTACGAAGTCCTCGAAACGGCTCTATATCACGAACTCGGACGTCTTCCCGAACCCGTATTCACCCACAGATTCTGTTGAGGAGGCAAATATTTTATATCTCTGACTCTCGTTGTGGCCTTGCTGGGGTTTGCGGCTGCCGCACGGGCGGCCGACGACACCGGCAGGGTGAGCTTTGACGCCATCGCCAGCATGATGCTCCAGCCCCTCGAGGCTTGCTTTAGCAATTTGGGCTCGGCTCCCATCATGGCAGACCTGACCGGGCCGACCAACGGGGAATATCCGCGGACTGAAACCGCGACCGGAATTTATTTATTTGACTGAAGGCCCGCCGTACGTAGGCTGCCTAAAAGCAGCGCGAGGAGAGTAGACGATGAAAACATTTAAGGTTTATAAGCATCCAATACATAGATTTGAAGCCATCAATGTAGGGTTTTCATGGCCAGCCTTTTTCTTCGGAAGGGTCTTGGCTGTTTTCAAGTTCCTCAGCCTCTTACTGCTAGTGTGTGCTGTTGGTAGTGTTTCCCCTGTGGGCGCAACGATCGTAAGTCCCGTCACTGATGAGCAGCTAGTGAAAAATGCTGAGGTCATCGTTCAGGGGGTTGTCACCAAAATAGAGCATCGTATCTCCGACCGCAAATCCCCCTCACATGCTCAATTACCGCACACCTTCGTGACCTTCTACGTTGAGAAGATCCTCAAAGGAAGTATTGCTGGTTCATCCAACCAATTCACCTTGCGGTTTCTGGGAGGCCCTAACTACAAACGAAAGCGGTTCCTCAGAGTAGAGGAATGCCCGGACTTCGACGTAGGAGAGCGCGGTGTGCTGTTCGTTCGTCGTAACGAACGACATATCTGCCCCCTCGTTGGCTGGATGCAAGGGCGGTTCCGGATCATCGCGGACAACGAGATCTATAATGACAATGGGCGCGAGGTTTGGTTAACGACGGAGAAAAAACTGGCTTTTGGGAATGCCCACCCCTTGCCGGAGGTGCTCACACATCAACGGGGACCAAACGTGTTCGCGCGCAAGGTCAGCAGTGAAAAGCAGCCGGAGAAGCCCGTTTCTCCGCCACCCCCAATTCAGGGAACTCGGCTGAGTGCTGACGGGTTCTTGGCCTTCATTGCGGGCCTTGTTTCCACCTTGCACACGCCTGAAGAGTTGGCGAATCTCCCGCCTGTAAAAAGCGCAAATCCCGATCAGCCTTTTTACTTCACTCAACCCAGAGCAGTCGGGCCTGGGTCTGGTCCCCCTATCCCCATCCCGACCGATTGACAGGTAAGGAGGAACGATCATGCAACATCGCTCATTGGTATTATGGCTTGCACTTCTTTGGATGGCGACGACGGCTCCGGTCGCGTTTGGATGGCAGATTTCGTACTGCGATGGCGACAAGATTCAATGGCAACGGGGGAACCCTCGCATTCGCGCCTCAGCGGTGGGTTTCCCCGCAGGCAATGTTGCCACGACAGCACTCCAAGCCGTGATCGACCGCTGGAATAACAGCCCGGCCGACTTTCGCTTCTGGTTGACGTTCAACGATCGAAGCGTCGGCTTGGACAACGGCCAGAACGAAGTATGGTTCTCGGACTCGGGTATATTGGATGGAGCCCCTGCTGTTGCATTTTTCTGGGATGATTGCGGCGACTTTGGCTTAGGAGACGGAGACAGCGAAATTGAAGAACAGGACGTGGTCTTCGCCTGTGACAGCGACTGGGATTGTGATCCCGACTTTGTAGATACCGTGGACTGGTACTTCGGGACGGACAAAACCCGCATGGACAGTTACGGCGGCAGAGAACGGTCTTTCCGTACGACGGCCATGCACGAGTTCGGACACGCCTTGGGCCTCCTGCATGAAGACGGCGAATACAACATCATGGGCGGCGACCGTACTCATATCCATGCGAATGGAGACACGGCGACTGCGTATCCGGGGGAGGACGCGTCGGACGGCGCGGTGGAGCTATATAGTTCCAGTGCTATCCAAAGAGAGGACGTGGCGGTCGTTCATTGGCGGTATACGGGCACGGATGGGGAATATAGCGTGCACAGGCGCACGCTGATTTGCGACAACGCCGGGGCCTGCGACGACGCCGGGGACGCCCTGGTTTTTTCCGCGGACGGGTGCGATCCGGCTGCAATTCGGTGCGAGCGCTGGTATCACGTCGATAATGGGCAGGAGATTCAAGTGCAGTTCACCTATGAGAACAATGGTTCCACCGACCAGGAGGATGTCCAGATCGGGTTCTACCTTTCGACCAACAATTTCATCAGCCTTTTCGATACGAGGCTGGGTGGCCGGACGTACACCCTGAACAGGAACAGTGTGATGACCACGAGCGAAACCGTGACGCTCCCCGCCAATCTGGTCTCGGGTACTGACTATTACGTGGGGGTGATCGTCGATGAGGACGACGGGATCGATGAGGTCTACGAGAACAATAACGCCACCTATATTGGCATCAGGGTCAATTAATACTTAAATCCGGCGTGAAAATGACGATTTTCAAACAAGTGGCTCCAACGTTCTGATTCTGTTCTCAATGAATTCAAAGGTTTCCTCATGGAAGTAACTTTTCTGGAACTTCAGAGTAGGGACGTTGCGGGTCCGGGTAAATTGAGCGGGTATCATCAAGACTCGATGGCGAAGAGTCGGAAGAGTAAACGATTGCCAGTGTTGGGGGAGACATAGCCTTTTAAACCAAGTCACAAGATTGTAAGCAAAAAGGGAGAGCTCGGCGTAGAGTGCATTGGCCTCGAAATTTCCTGTGGGAGCGCTTCCAAAGGGGAAGTCGTTTTTCAGGACCCGGATGATGCTTTCCAGGCCGGCCCGATCCTTGTAAAAGGTAAAGACACCGTAAGGGGTGAGTGAAAGGTTTGTGATGATCACCGAGTAGGCGTACTTTGCGAGCGTGAACAAGGTCAGTTTTTCCTCTGGGTCATCCTCCACTTTTCTTCGCAGCACTACAAACCGATGGGATCTTTTCCAACCGTGAGGCTGATACGAAAATTCAGAGGTCGAAAACGAACGATTGATGGCGTGATATTTAATCCCCGCCACACGATTCTTGACGGGCTGAGTCATGCGGGCCACGATAGCAAACTCGATTCCGTTTCCGTCCAGCTCTCCAACAAAGTCCTTCTCGTAGAATCCAGCATCGGCGCGGACCCGAAGCCCCTGTGTTATTGGAGATGCCCGACATCATCTGGGCGCACGTCGAGACGCCGACCCTGCAGTCCAAGCTCGGCGCGAGGAGCGTGGGCGAGGCGGAAAAGGGGACATTCTACATTTCCATTTCTTTTCTCGGTCGTTCTCTCGGCCGTAGGCTCGCCGTCAAGCCAAGCGCCGCCGCCATACGAGAAACCCACGCAGCGGAACCGTAGGGGGGTTCCACGATTGACCCTTCGACTCAAGCCCCGGCCAAGGCCGGGGCCTCTGGCTCAGGATTCCGCCCCACGGGCGGACCGGAAGATGCTACGGGCTTGCCCGTGGGTCTCCACGCTCCTGGCGCAGGTCTTCTAACTCAGCGGCTGCCAGTGGCCGATTGACCCACTGAAGCCAGTTCTCACGGCGTGCCACCGGACCGGGATCAATGGCCTTGACCGGACCAGTCACTCGTGACGGAAACAGAGCGTCTGTTGGAAAGGTTTTTCAGGGGAATTTCTACGACCTAACGCACGGGAGGAAAACTGTCATGAAAGCGAAACTATTCGTATTCAGTTTACTGAGTTTGTTTTTTCTAGCTCTTGGCGTGCCTCAGTTGGACGCGCAACAGCCGTCGACGCCGCCGGTGAAGATCAATGCAAAGTTCCGTTATTCGGTCAAGTTTGTCTGTGGCCAGGCCAGGGTGAATTTGTTCTCGCGAATTTGTTTGAAAAATCAACGATGGCCCACCTTTTGG
>JAUYJC010000235.1 GCA_030688735.1 Deltaproteobacteria bacterium | reverse complement strand
GTGCCTCTGCGGTGAATCGCGCGTTTTCTCGGTGAGAGTATCCGACAAGCTAGCGTCATGTCAACTTGACTTTGAGATTGGTTCGTTGGAATTTCTCAAAGGTTCAAGCCATGATAGCCGTGTTGACGCGTTTTCGATTTGGATGTAATCAATGTTGCGATACGCTTTGCCCCTGTGACTGAGAGGCATTGCGGTCGAGCCTGACCGTTTCCTCTGGCGGACACGGGGTGATATTTTACCTCATCCGGCAGCGAGAGACCGCGACGCAGGCGTCAAAATGGGAGGCAACATGAGGCGAACAATCACCTGGCCCGACGGAAAACTCATCTGCGCGACCCTTACGGTTGCCTTCGAGGCATTCACCAGAGGCGGTCATTTCAAGAAGAAATCGGACCTCAAAGTGAATCTCGCCTCGGTCTCGCACGCCAATTACGGTGGCAACGTGGGTATTTGGCGAATCATGGAGGTGTGCGAGCGCACGGGCATGGGTGCCACAATTGACATCAACGGGCTTGCGGTCCAGCGCTGGCCCGAAGCCGTCAAGGCGCTCCACGACGCAGGACATGAAATCGCCGGCCACGGCACCACGAACGACATTGTCATGACAGATCTCACTGCCGAACAACAGCGCAATGAGATCCGCGAGTGCAATCGCTTGATCAAAGAAGTTATCGGAAGCCAGCCGGTGGGCTGGGTGGGTCCCGGCGGTCTCCATACGCCTGATACTCTTGGTATACTTGCCGAAGAGGGTTACCTATGGTGCGGCGATCAGTGTGATGATGACCTTCCGTATGTGGTGAAGGCAAACGGCAAGCCCATCACCATCATTCCCAAGCATTGGTTTTTCAACGATTGGCGCGCGTGGGGCGGCGGTCAGTCAAATGGCGAGGTAGCTTTCCAGGGTTTCAGAGCAGCCTTTGACTTTGTTTATGAGGAAGCCCTTCGCGGCCGTCCCGGACGGATCGACGCCCTTGTTCATGCCGAGCTTGGCGGCCGCCCTTATATGGCCTATGCCTTTGAAAAGATGATTCGTTACGTCAAGCAGTTTGAAGAGGTGGTCTGGTTCACCCATCGCCGTGATATTGCCGAATACTGTCTGGCGAATTCAAAAAATCCACCCGACTACCGACCTCTCGGCGACTACTGAGACAGCCTGTAACAACTTCGATGTTTGAAAAGACAACACTTAACTCGGGTTCCGAGGTTGAACTCGTAGTCTCTGGGCCGCGAATTTTGAGACTGAAGCAGACAACTGCTGTTCGAGTCGTTCAAAACGGTTTGAACGAATTGAACTCTCATTGAGGGAGATGAAGTAATGGCCGTCGCGTTTATTACGGGGGGGCGGGGGCGATCGGTCGAGCTTGCGCTTGGGCGTTAGTTCGAGACGGTTGGAAGGTCGTTCTCGCGGACATCGATGAGGACGAGGTCCAGCGCGTGGCGGCTAATCTTGGTGGACAGGCTATCGCCTGGCTCCTTTCCGATGAAGCCTCACATGTAACCGGGGCTTGCATCGACGTTTCTGGTGGTACCACGCTGGACTGAGGGTACCGAATGACCAAAAGGTGGAGGGAAAATCATGACCAACGAAACAAACACCCAGCCGGTGAATGATGGCGTTAGCCGTTATCTTGACGGCATCAGAGGGAAAGATTACCTGGTTCGGATTGACTGGAAACAGTGGTTAGAAATCGAACCGCCATATCCGGAGGTCGGATTCTCGGTCAAGGAGGTGACCGCCCGCTTCTCACGGAATGGCTATGATTGGGACATTCACGGCCGTCTCTACATTCCAGAGAAGGAGGTAGACTCGTCTATCGGAATCACCGTTGCTCATGGAGGGGCAGGCTCCGAGCGCATCATGGACGAAACGCCCGACGGGCGGCCCGGCGTATCACGCCGCCTTGCGGCTCAGGGGTTTAAGGTGTTGGCGATAACCTATCCGGGGCATTATCCCCCCGGCGGCACATGGAACGTTTCCGTCGAAGAGCGTATGCCGCACTATCTGCTCGACAAAGACCTTGCGCGCGAGGAGATACTCGACCGAAATCTCAAATGCAGCTTCAACGTCATCTGCCAGGGTTTTGCCACTCTGATCGATCAACATCTGGCGGGTTACAAGATCCTTGGCTGGGGCCACTCGACCTCTGGACCGATGCAGGCACACATGCACCGTTTCGTGAAAAAGGCGGAATACATTGGCCTGCTCGGATTCGGTACCGGTGGCCCGGATGGTTGGCGTTACGAATGGCGGGAAACGACAGGCGCCGAGAAGGTGAAGGTTTACGATATCGACCACGTCGCGCGCCGGAATCCTAAGTTCTTCAAGGCCGCTGGTTACGAAGACCCTGAAGACCTTTGTCCGTGGGGCGGTGCAGAAGAATATCTCCGCTGGGCGGCCAAGGTACGTTCGCAGATGAAGATCTCGCTCTGCGATAACCAGCACCTGGTCAACAAGGAAATCCTGGAAGAGTACCCTAAGCGGACGGGTCTCCCCCGCGAAGAATACTTCGATCATTTGCAGGATCCCGATCCGGATTGGCTCAGGAAGATCCATGTCCTGTTAGTCGTCGGCGAAAACGACAAGGGGCATTGGAAGGAAGGAGATCCGATCGAGAACAAACGGGAGCCTTTTATGTGCCGCAGGTATCGCGAGGCCGGGGTCAAGAGTTCCCATGTGGTGCTCATCCCGCGTTACGGCCATGTCGGCTACGCGGAACTGTATAATGAAAAGATCGCTTATCTCTGGCTTTGGGCTTTCAAGAGCGGCTACTTTGCCTGAGGAAACATACGGCATAACGCCGCGAGAGCAGCAGCCAAATTAGGAAACTGATAACAGGGAGTTCGCATCAATGAAGCGTCACGATGTCAAATGGCCCAGAGGGGAATGGCTTGCCTGCACCTTTCGCGTGGCCTATGAGGCCTTCCATGTCTCCGGGAGGTTCAAGAAGGATTCGAAGATCCAGGTCAACCAGGCCTCGCTCAGCCATGTCGAATATGGGGGACGTGTCGGCATATGGCGGCTGATGGAGATATTCGACCGTAACGACGTCAAGGCCAGTATCAACCTCAATGGCCTTGCTATCGAGATGTGGCCAGAATCGGTTAAAGCGCTGTAAAAGGCCGGGCATGAGCCTGCCGCGCACCAAACCACCAACACTATTTCACTGCCCCATCTCTCGGAGTAGGAGCGCACGGAGATACGGGCTTGCACCCGCATGATCGAGGATGCCGTGGGCACGCGGCCCGTCGGCTGGGGGTCTGCAGGCAACCTGCACACCGAGAACACACTGCGTATTCTTGCGGAGGAAGGCTATACCTATTTTGGCGATCCGTTCGACAAGGACGTGCCTTACGTCGTGACCGTCAGCGGGCGCCGCATGGTCATTATCCCGAAGCTGAACTATGCGAACGACTGGCGTGCCTGGTCAGGCGGCCTTGGAACGCCGTCCAATCTGCTTCGTGGCGTTTAAGGAGTCTTTTGACTTTCTCAATACGGAAGCGCTCGCCGGGCGGCCCGGCTACATCGACGTGATCACTCACGCCGAACTCGGGGAGCGGCCGAACATAGCGGCCGCGGTCGAGAGAATGCTTCGCTAGGTTCGACAGTATAGGGACCAGGTGTGGATCGCAACTCGCAAAGAGATCGCCGACTATATGCTGGGCCTGAACGGGCCGGCGGACCGATACGCTCCTTACAAGTAAGGCGGTCGCCTGAAGTGCAAGTGCGACAATTTAATTCAATCATCCTACGCCAGTGTCAAAAGTAACGCTGTGTCCGTCAAACCCGGGCTAACTCACTGCGACCTCGTCTCCTGCTGCCACGACCCGTCTCTACTTGACCAGCCGAAACTTCGGCAGCGTATATTCCGGCAAATCTTCGTAAGTCACTTCCACCGCCATGCCGATCTTCACGTCTTCTGGCGGACAGTCGACCACGTTGCTCACCAGCCGCCCGCCTTCATCCAAGTCAACCAAAGAAACGTTGTACGGGATCTTGTCCTGGTACGACGGATGCCACGCCCGATGATAGGCGATGTGAGAGTAAATTTTTCCTTTGCCGCTTAGCGGGACCCACTCGTAGTCCGACCCCAGACAATGTGGGCAGAGAGCTTGCGGCGGAAAGCCAAACATTTTTTTGCAGGAAGAGCAGCGCTGTTCCGTCAATTTGTGCTCTCGCAAATTGGCCCAAAACGGCTTGGCCTCGGGTTCGTCGAGATAAGGCTGGCCTCGGCGCGTGGCGCGCCCGCGTTCGTCTTTGCTCATAATTCCCCCAAGATTAAAGTTGCATGCATTGCCAAGCTGCCACCATGGCCGCTGACGATGCCGACTCTAGCGTTGGCCACCTGGCGCTCCGGCTCCACTTCATTGCCGCGCAATTGTTTAACCGCTTCGGTGATGTGCAGTTGACCTTCGAGGTGCGCTTGCGACAACAAACCGCCGTGAGTATTGAGCGGCAACTGGCCGCCGATGGTGATGCGGCCGTTCTTAACAAAATCCTTGCCTTCGCCTTTTTTGCAAAAGCCGTAGTCTTCGAGTGTGATCATCGACGTGATCGTGAAGCAGTCGTAGAGCTCGGCAAAGTTCATATCTTTCGGACTTAGACCCGCCATCTTATACGCCATCTCCGAGGATTTTTTTCCGCCCAGCGTGGTTAGTGTCGGCGCGTCGAGCAGACTGAAATGCGGATGATGCTGCCCCATACCCAAGATCGCCACCGGCTTTTTGGGAAAGTCCCGCGCCCGTTCGGCGTTGGTCACCAACACCGCACCACCGCCGTCGGATTCGAGCGAACAATCCAACAACCGCAGTGGCGCGACGATCATGCGCGACAGCTGGTGATCTTCCACAGTGATCGGCTTGCGCAGGGTCGCGTTCTTGTTAAAGCTTGCGTGTTTGCGCGTGGAGATCGCGATCTGGGCCAGATCCTCGCTTTGGGTCCCGAACTCATACATATGGCGCGCCGCTGCAAACGCGTGGCCGCCGGCCGCCGCGAAGTGGCCCCACGGTTCCTCCCAATGCTCGTCGCCGCGCCGGATCGGATGACCCGGAGTCGGATCGGCGGTCGAGCGCTTGCGCGCATGCACGCAGACGACCGTCGACGCCATGCCGGCGTCGATCGCCATAGCCGCGTGTTGGACCATTGCAATCGGCGTCGCGCCACCGAGCGCGAGATCCGTGGCAAAAAGCGGATCGATACCCGCCATATGGGCCAGCTTTACCGCGTAGCTCCGGTGCGAGTCGTTTAGAGGTTGGTTGGTCAGCAAGCCGTCGACTTGCGAGTTCTTGATTCCCGCATCGTCAAGGCACGCCTTAATCGCTTCGAGATGAAGCGAGTTGGTCGTCGCGTCCGGCCGCTTGCCGACAACCGTCTCACCCAGGCCAACGATGCAATATTTGCCGCTGATGTTCGACATATGTTCCTCGTTCCCAGCACTTCGCAAAACCAATAATCAATCAGCGTCGCTTGTCTTTTTCGCCACTGACTCTTGCGACGATCTTACTTGCGACGTTAATTCGCTGTCAAGCATTGCTTCTTTAATATTCCGGCGCGCTTCCGCGGCACGCCGAGTATACTGCCCAAATCCCGGTTCATGAAATGTAAAGATTCCGGTCGAAATGGATCGAGCCAGGGTGGTGCCTTCGCATGAATCAAGTAAGATAAGCAAATAACCTGGCCGAATTGAGCGAATTATCAACTTGACTGTTCGCCGGTGCGGCGATATAGCTCCAATCAGCGAGAAAGGGTGTTTAAGTTTCCCATACCTGGAGGTATACGCTACCATTTTTCCTGCGGCGATAACATTGCTCCTCGGGTGCCCTGTGGGATAAGGTTGAGAGGTAAGTTCCGAGCGTCAGCAAAAAGAGGACAGAGAAGACCATCCCAAAAGTCTATCTAATCTTTAAGCGGGAGGTAATTCATGAAACAACGGCTTGTCTATTCACTGTGCCTGATTGTGATGTGCGTGATCTCGCCAACGTCCGCGCTTTACGCCGGCGCTCCTTATTATGAAGGGAAAACCATTGCCATCATCCCCGGTACAAAGGCGGGGGATGTGTATGACCTTTACGCGCGACTCCTGGCGCAACACCTGCCCAAATTTATTCCGGGCCGCCCCAACATCATCGTGCAAAATATGCCGGGCGCTGCGTCGCTGATCGCGGCGAATCACGTTTATCGTGTCGCCCCCCCGGACGGGCTTACCATCGGTGCCATCTATTCGGCGCTCTACTTCGATCAGCTCGTCGGCCGACCTGAGGTTCAGTATGATTATAACAAATTTGAATGGTTAGGAAGTCCCGTCACATCGAATCATCTTCTCTACATGCGGGCGGATACACCCTATAAGACGATGGATGATGTCGTCAAAAATCCCCAGCCTCCGAAATGCGGCGCCACCGGCACGAGTTCTACGGCCTATTGGGTGCCCAAACTGTTGGACGAAGTCATCAACACGAAATTCGAGGTCGTTTTAGGATATCAGGCCGGGCATGACATCGATTTAGCCGTCGAGAGAGGTGAAGTGATCTGCCGCGCGTTTACCTTGACCGCCTTCTTCGCCCGTGAGCCGTTTCACACATGGCGTAAGAAAAACTTCGTCCGCGTGCTGATGCAAACCGGTACCAAACGAGACAAGCGGCTTCCAGATACGCCCACGATCTATGAGTTAATGGATCAGTACAAAAGCTCGAATGCCGAGAGGAGTTTGGCTAAGCTGACGCTCGCGTCCAGTGTTTTCGGCCGTCCCTACGTGATGGCCCCCCGCACACCCCCGGAATTGGTGAAAATCCTTCAAGAAGCCTTCGACAAAACGGTGAAGGACGAAGCGTTCAACGCCGATGCAACCAGGCAAAAACTGGAAATCGACCCCTCGTCCGCCGAGGAACTGCAAAAGCTAGCACAAGAAGTTATGTCGCAGCCTCCCGAAATTGTGAAACGGATGCGGGCGTTGTTGGGCAAGTAATGTTTGAGCGG
Source organism: Deltaproteobacteria bacterium (assembly GCA_030688735.1). GTDB lineage: Bacteria > Desulfobacterota > Binatia > UBA9968 > UBA9968 > JACPFE01. The sequence continues at coordinate 1,575 of JAUYJC010000235.1, read as the reverse complement.
AAAAATTCGCTTGACCCCTAGTTCTGACCTTGCCGGCAGGGGAGGCTTTACTGCGAGTGGCCGCTAAGCTTCGGCGGCATCAGTCAGCGTGCCGCGGAAGAAACTTTAAAAGAAGCCGAGCGCATCACGCGCAAAGGTATTACGATTAACACCTTCATGCTCGACGACAGCCCGGTCCTGCGCGGCTTCGTCGACGATCTCACCCGCGTCAACAAAGGCCGCGCCTTCTACACCCGCCCCGACCGCCTCGGCGAATACCTTTCGCACCAGCGGAAAAAGGTTTAACCGCCGGCGATAGATGTGTACGCGGCGCGAACTTTTAGCTGAAGGCCTGCTTTTGTCTGAAGATAGGCGACGATCTTAAACAGGTTGCGAGCCTGCGGGTTGCCGTTTGGTCCGAGCATGCGCATAAGGCTCTTCGGTGATTTTTTGGTGACGGCGGCTAACGCGTCAAAGCCCACTGTGGCGTTGATGTAGTCGCGCAGGACGGTTTTGCCGGTTTCCACGTCACCCGACAGCATGGCGTCCATAGCCTCCGTCAAGAGCGCTTCGCGGAACGCCTCGTCGCGACGAGCGCGCGCCTGAATGGTTTCCTTAAAGTCTCTGGTTAGTGGCATCTTAATTCTCCGGTTTCTTACGTCGCTTATAGTCGGCCCATAGATCTTGGGCCCGCCGAATGTCTTCTTGCTGTCGCTTTTTTGTTCCGCCCCCGAGCAGAATCACAAGCCGCTCGCCATCCCTGCCGAAGTAAATTCTATAACCAGGCCCGAAATCGATCGTGTACTCGTGCAGGCCGGCGCCGACGCCTTTTGTATTGGAGAGATTTCCTTGCCCCATCCGCGTTACCGCTATTGCCACCTTGGCAGCGGCGTGAGCGTTCAAACTGTTAAACCATTTTCGGTAAGGGTTGCTGCCGTCAACCGCAAGATATTCGCGAACGTCGATCACGGCGAATAGTAACATATACGTTACTATATCTCAACAAGCAGCTTTTCGTGACGGGGCGTTTCACATCCACGAGCACGAGTCGCGATCCCCCATGTGGATAGCGAACGGGAGCATGGCGAGAGTCCCTGCGCGCGGCTTCGTCGACAATCTCACCCGCATCAACAAAGACCGCGGCTTCTACACCCGCCCCGACCGCCTCGGCGAATACCTCCTCGTCGATTATCTTTCGCACCAGCGAAAAAAGGTTTAACCGCCGGCGGTATCGTTACGTAGCCACCGGCGAACGACCATTCACGATCACGTCCACGTACAAGAATCACGGTTTCCCGGCGGAATCCTGGGCTCCAGCTGGCATGAGAAGGACGGGACTCAACTCGGGTAATCAGAAATCGGATCGAAAATCCAGCCGCTTTACAGAGCGAGAACGCGGGATTGTTAACAAAGAAAGGTTGGCCTTAGTTTCACGGCAGGCGCTTACGTAAACACTAGAATCCAGATTCAGGCTCGACCCAACCACAACCACGATCCCGATTAAAGAGAATTAAACCCACAGGTCTTACACGGCAAACTCCAACGTGATAAATTACTGATAACAACCGCTGTGGAGAGGGAATGATGAAATCCCTC
>JAUYJC010000508.1 GCA_030688735.1 Deltaproteobacteria bacterium | reverse complement strand
TCCTTTGCGCCTTTGCGTCTTTGCGAGAGATATTCCGAGACCGACCGGTGCGGGAAGCGCACCCTACGAAAACCTTCGTGTCCTTCGTGCCTTCGTGGTGAATCCGACTTTTCCCATTTTGGTTGCGGCGTAGCCGCGCTGGGATCTTCGTGGTGAGATGTTCTCTTCAGGTTTCCGCGCGCAGCGCTTCCAAGGCTGGGCGGCGAAAAATCCCCCAGCTGCCCATCGCTCCGAACAGGAGGACGGTCGCTGTCGTGAGGAGGACGACCCATAACACCGGCGCCATCGCGAAGCGCGCTACGGTTCCGAGAAAATAAAAACTCAACGCCCAACTCGCCAGCGCGGCGAGGGCCGTGCCCGCCAGGCTGGAGAGCGCTCCGAGGAACAGGTACTCCGCGGCGATGATGCTTAGGACTTGACGCTTCGAGGCGCCAAGGGCGCGCAGCAAGACGCTTTCCGTGATCCGTTGGCCGCGCCGGCTAAAGATAGCGCTGGCGAGCACGGCGAGGCCGGTCAGGATCGTGAACAGTGCGACGAAACGAATGGCTCGTTCAACCCGGCCGAGGATGGCGTCGAGCGTATTGAGAATCAAAGTTAAATCGATCATCGAGACGTTTGGGAAGCGCTCCGCCACCTCGCGCTGTAGCGCGGCGGATCGCTGGGGCGATTCGATCCGGCTTACCACGGCATAGAACTGCGGCGCCGGCTCCAATACTCCCACAGGAAAAACCACGAAAAAATTAGGCTGCACGCGCTGCCAGTCGACTTCCCGGATGCTGGCGACTTGCGTGATCAGAGAAACGCCCTGGAGTTCGAATTCAAGCAGGTCGTTGAGACCGACGCGCAGGGTCTCGGCGATGCCTTTTTCCAAGGAGATGGGAATCGGTTGCGTATCCGGCGCGACGCGGTCGCGCCAGGTTCCCTGGATTATCCGCTCGGTGCCCGCCAGCCGTTCTCGATAGGTGGAGCGGTATTCCCGCCTGAGCGCCCAGGGTGGGGTCGCTCCTTCGGTGCGGATCTCCTCGACGCGCCTGCCCTTGACTGCGGCAAGGCGCAACGTAACGATCGGGACTTCTCCGTAGTCGCGCGCGCCGAAGGATTGAATCAGCTCCGCGATATCCGCCTTTTGATCTTTCTGAACATCGAACAGGACCAGATTGGCTTCGCCCTGGCCGGCTCTTTCGGCGACTTGAAGAAGCAGCGTGCTCTGGACATTGTAAAGCGTCACGAGCAGAAAAGCGGCGACTCCGATGGCGAGCATGACGGCGACGGTCTGATTGTTGGGACGATGGAGGTTGGCCAAGCCCTGGCGCCAGGCGAACGGCAAGAAGTCCGATAGCAATCGTTTCATCAGCACCGAAGCGGTTCTGGCCAAAAAAGCGATAAAGCCAAACGCAAGCAAGACACCGGCGGTAAAATAAAGCGCGTGAAACCAACGCTCGGCGGTGATGAATGCAAAGGATAAAATCGCGGCGACGATAACGCAGAAGATGAGCCAAAGCAGGGGATCTCTCGCGCCTCGATTCTCCTCGTATGCGGAGCGAAGCGCCTGCAGCGGGGAAACATTTCTCAGCGGCAGCAAGGGCAACAAGGCGAATAGCAGCGCGGTGCCGATGCCGACGAGTGTGCCCAGACCGACCGCTTTGGGCGTGAGTGCCAACGCTGTAGTCACCGGCAAAAAGTCCCGCAACGCGAGCGGCAGCCACGCCTGCACGAGAACGCCGAGGGCGGCGCCCAGGCAGGCCGCTGCGGCCGCGGCGATCGACGCTTGAGTGAAAAATACAGCGACCGTCTCACCGGCGCTCGCGCCGATGCAGCGGAGTAGAGCCACCGATGCCGTTTTCTCTTTGGCGTAAACGTAGACACCGCTCGCCACGCCCACTCCGGCAAGCAGAATGGCGACGAAAACCGCCAACCCCAGGTAGCGGGTGAGATTGTCAAGGGATCGCGCAATGACCGCCGCGCGGGTTTTTACAGTATCGGACCGCAATCGCATTTGCTCGAGCTGCGGGGCGATGCGTTGGACCAGCGCGTCCACGTCCACTCGGCCATCGAATTTGAAGTAAACACGGTAGCGCACCAGACTGCCCTTTTGCAGCAATGGGCTTCGGTCGAGGTAGGCGAGAGGAATATAGACGCGCGGACTGATGATAGAGAAGGCGAGGGTTTCCCCCGGTATTTTTCTTAACTTGCCGGCGATGCGGAACTCCTGGTCGCCGATGCGCAGGCGGCTTCCCGTAATCGCGTTGAACTGCAGCATGACATTCTCATCCACCAGCGCGGCGGCAGCGGTTTTAAACGCCGCGCGCGCCGACGCGGGTTCGGTTTCCAGCGCGCCGTAGTAGGGAAACCGCCCCTCGATCGCACGCACCTGGACCAGCCGCGAGGTTCCGCTCTCTGGAAAATAGGCCATGGAAGAGAAAGCGATTTGGCGCGATTGGTCGCCGCCTAAGGAAGTGAAGAGCGCTACGGCCTCGGCAGAGAAAGGCTCCCGGCCGCTGATTTCGAGATCGGCTCCTAAGAGAGTCTTGGATTGTTCCTGGGTGCTCGACGCTAGGTTGTCGCGAAAGGACAGCACCGCGACCAAAGAGGCGACTCCGATGATGACGCAGGACATGCACCGGAGCAGTTTGCCGAGGCCGTGCCTGCCGTCGCGCCAGGCGACGCGCCAGACCCAGGGTCGAACCAGTTGCTTCATGGTAAATTGCAGAGTTCCGAGGTTCCGACGGCTAGGATTGTTCGCCTTGTGAATAATCGGTCAACGCGACTGCATCAACGACCACGAAGAGCACGAAGGACACGAAGGTTTCGGAAATTAGTATTCTTAAACTTCGTGATCTTCGTGTCCTTCGTGGTGAAACCCATACTCTTTTTCTGGTTGCGGCTCTGCCGTGTTGGGAAACTCTTGGTGGATGGAAATTATGCATAACCCTGACTTCTCATGATTGGGCGCTATCCGTCTTCGCTTGAGTGTCCGAGATCAACCGACCGCCTTTCAAGGCGATGACGCGGTTCGCTTGCTCTGTCAGCTCCCGGTCGTGGGTCACGAGCATCAACGTCGTTCCGTTAGTCGCGTTCAAGTCGAAGACGAGCCGGACGATCTCCTTGCCGGTCTCGCCGTCGAGATTCCCCGTCGGTTCGTCGGCGAAGAGAATCTTGGGCCGGTTGATAAAGGCGCGAGCGATGGCGACGCGCTGCTGTTCGCCGCCGGATAGCTGGATCGGGTAGTGGCGCAGCCGGTGTTCCAGACCGACCTGGGCGAGGAGCCCCGTGGCGCGTGAGCGTGCGTGGTTCTCGCCGCGGATTTCCGCCGGCACCATGACGTTTTCCAGCGCCGTGAGCGACGGCAGTAACTGAAAGCTTTGGAAGATGAAGCCGACGAACTGATTGCGCACCCGGGCCAGCTCGTCTTCCGGAGCACGGTGCATGGCGACACCGTTGAGAATCACCGCTCCGCTGCTGGGCCGCTCCAGCCCCGCGCACAGCGCGATGAGCGTCGTCTTGCCGCTGCCCGATGGGCCGACGATGGCGCAGGCGCTGCCCTCTTCGATGTCGAAGGAGACGTCACGGAGCACGGATAGATCTTGCGCGCCGCTCTTAAAAGTCTTTTGCAAATGGTCTACGGTTAAAATAATCGACTTGGTCATGATGCATAGGCGATGTCGGGATGTTTACGAATGGTAATAGATGCGATGTGCGCGACCCGGCGTCTAATGCATGAACTGTAGAGTGTTTATGCAACCAAGACAACTCATCATCGTCCAGTGCGCTCTGGCGGTCTTATGGGTAACGCTCCTGAGCGCCGCCGCGCCGGAGCCTAAGATCGTTTTGTTTCTCGGCGACAGTTTGACGGCCGGGTACGGCATTGATGCTTCGCAGGCCTTTCCCGCTTTGATTCAAGCGAAGATCGATGCCAAGCGTTGGAACATCAAGGTCATAAACGCCGGGCAGACCGGCGACACCAGCGCCGGAGGCCTGAACCGGCTCGATTGGCTGCTAAAGAACCGCGTGGATATTCTGGTGCTCGAACTGGGCGCCAACGACGGGCTGCGCGGCTTGCCCGCAGATTTGACGCGCAAGAATCTTCAGGCGATCATCGATCGGACCAGGCAACGGTATCCGCAAGTAAAAGTTGTCATCGCCGGCATGAAGGTTCCGCCGAACATGGGCCGCGATTACGGCGCGCGGTTCGAAGCGATCTTCCCCGCGCTGGCAAAGCAAAACCGCGCCGCGCTGATCTCTTTCATTCTCGAAGGAGTCGCCGGCGTGCGCGAGCTGAATCTACCCGATGGCATTCACCCCACCGCCGAGGGCCACCGGGTCATCGCCGGCAAGCTTTGGAAAATTTTAGAGCCTGTGATAAGTTCACTGGCTCCAAGAGCTTAGCCGAAGTTTGCGCCCGGCGAGGTCAAATTCAGTCGGTTTCATGGCATTCAATTTCACTGTCGATTTCGCTTGACTGCTTCCCGCCCATAGTGAAAGAATAGCCACCTCGTAATGGGAGTTGCGGGGGCTCGGGTGATCGCAAGTGTAGCTGTGTAACAAAGGCATCGTACGCAAAGGAGGTTGGCGGTTATGTCTATCATAACGATCTCGCATGCTTCGTATAGCAGTGGCGCTCAAATCGCGGGAAAAGTGGCATCGTCCTTAAACTACCGATCCGTCGATCGTGAAGTCCTGATTGAGGCGAGCCGGCGGTATGGTATTCCTGAAACGAAATACGAGGAAGTTCTCGAGGCCCAGGGCCATTGGTGGGAACGATGGATCGAGAGCTTGCGGCTGTACCGCATCACGATTCAAGCGGCGATGTGTGAAGTGGCTCAAGGAGGAGGTGTCGTTTACTATGGTCGGGCGGGGCAAGAGCTCTTTCCGGGAATCAAGCATGTCTTGAAAGTGTTGATCGTCGCGCCCATGGAGTATCGTATGCAGGAGGTCAAAGCGCGCAAGGGTCTGGACGGTGAAAACGCCCGCCATTTTCTCAAGGAGCTTGACCGGGTTCGTACCCGCCGGCTACGCGCCGTATTCAATGCGGATTGGCTCGATCCCGTCGGCTACGACCTCGTGCTGAACAGCTATAGAATCAGCACGGAGGGCGCCGCCCGGGTGATTGCCGAGCTGGCGCGGGGCGAAGAATTCCAGCCCACGGCGGAATCGGAAAGAGCGTTTCAAGATTTGACCACGACCTCCCGGGTGCAGGCGACGTTGATCATTTCGCCGAAAACCCGCAACATCATTCTCAACGTCCGCAGCGACAGCGGCAAGGTGACCGTTTCCGGCATCCTCGCCGACCCGGATTTGGAAAAGGAGATCGTGCGCATCACCAAAGGGGTTGCGGGAGTCGCCGAAGTGATCACCGACATCGAACCGCCGCCCATCGAATACATGCATCCGTGATTCGTCCGACACGCCGATCCGCGGCTGGCTGTTACGACCGGCCGCGTCGGTGCGCTGATAGTGCTCGCCTCTCTCGGCGCTTGCTGTTCAAGGTTCCACGCCCTGAGTTCAACCGAAGGGTTCAATGTTCAACGTTAAACTCGGAACCTTGAACCTCGAACAGCTCGCGCAGCGTGCATCGAACATTGAACGCTTAGACGGCGATCGGGTTTAATCAAGCCTCGACTCGGCAAGTGCCAATTTGTTTGCGCCTTATTTTGTGTTATTTTCACTGAACTCTTATGGACGATCGTTTGCAGCGCGTGACTCCTAATGACGGCTTCTTCATGGGACTCGCCTTGGCGCAGGCTAAAGAGGCTGCCGATAGGGAAGAGGTGCCGGTAGGCGCAGTGGTGGTCTGCGACGGGGAAGTCGTTGGTGCCGGACATAATAGGCGTGAAGAAATGCAAAGTCCGCTGGCCCATGCGGAGATTGCCGCCATCGAGGCGGCTTCCCGCCGTCTGGGAACTTGGCGCCTGACCGAGTGCGACCTTTACGTGACCCTTGAGCCCTGTGTCATGTGCGTCGGCGCGATCTTGCAAGCGCGCGTGCGTCGCCTGGTGTTCGGCTGCCTCGACCCGAAGGCGGGCGCGGTGCAATCTCTCTACCGGCTGTGCGAGGATGAGAGGCTGAACCACCGGCTGCCCGTGATCGGCGGAGTTGCGGCCGAAGCATGCGCGTTGCTTCTCAGCGAATTTTTCGCCCGGCTTAGGAAGAAAAACCAAAGTGATCAACCAGCGGAGAGGTGGCCGAGCCCGGTTGAAGGCGCTTGACTCGAAATCAAGTGTACGGGGAACCGTACCGGGGGTTCGAATCCCTCCCTCTCCGCCAACCAATTCCCTTTAGCTCTCAAGCTCTTAGATGGTGTAATGAGGGGTGCCTGTGCCGGTAAAGTCAAGTGCGCATGGCCCTCGCAAACTACGCTTTTGTGCCGGTTTTGTGCTCGAATCATGCCTGGACTCGCTTCAAAAGGGGTACGACGTTGGAACTCTGGCGCTCGCGTTCGACGTGTTCCTGAACCTTCGTCATACTCTCGGTTAAGTCCTGCTCGTCGATGATGTCGTACCGGCGATAGACGCTGTCCGTCTTGTGGCCGCTCAGTTTCATGCCTTCCGTTGGACTCAAGCCGGCTTTGCGGAAATTGCGGATAGCCGATCGGCGCATGTCATGAGGGATAAGGCCCGGCAAGCCAACCGCTGTTACTGCCGATGTAAAGATTCTGCGAATGCTCTTGATGGCTTTCCCTTGCCGGTGAAACACATGGACGCAATCTAACCGCCTGGCAGCCTGGCGCCGCTCCATAACGTCGGCCAAGGCGCCTACGATAGGCAGGGAACGCGCTTCCTTGTTTTTCGATGCCTCTGCTCTCAGCCGGATCATTTTGCCGGGTATATCCACGTCGGCCCATCGCAAGTCCATTGCCTCGCGGGATCTCCAACCGGAATTATACAGGAACGCTACCACGTCCCTAACATCGGCGTCGGGGATATTTTCGAGAATGCGTCCGAAGGTAGGAACGTCGATAAAGCCCTTGCGGACGTTCTCACCGCCTAGAAGCTTAATGACAGGCATCCGGCTTATCTCGCCCTTCTCGTGCATGAGCCTCAGCCCGTGGCGCAAGTAAGCCAGCTCACGGTTGACGGTGGACCTCGCCGCCTCTTCGTCCAGCCGTTTCCCCTGGTAGGCTTCAATCTTGTCGGCGGTAATGTCTACCACGCGGTAGAAAGGAAAACCCTCGCGAAGATACTTGAAGCAATACTCAGCCGTTTTGAAAGAGCAATTCTTTTTCTGAATGTAGTCGGCGCGAATCCGTTCAAGAGCATCATCCAGCGTCAGATTGTCCTCTTGCGGCCCGGCCCATGTTTTATTGTGCATGTCCTCAAGGCGCTTCTTGAGTTTTTGCAGAGCCACCTTTTTATTGTCCGTCTCGGCGCTCTCTCGCTGTTGTTCGCCGTGCCACCAATAGCGAAGCCACCATGTAGAACCGCGATGATAAACACCGCCACCTTTATTTTTGGCGCTCATGACTTCACCGCCTTTCCCGCTTTGAGAAATTCGGTAATCGCCTGGCGGACAAGCTCGGTGATGCTCACGCGCTCTTTGAAGGCGCGCTTTCTTAGGCGCTCATGCTGCGCCGGCTCTATGTAGATAAGCATTTTTTTCATATCGTCCCCTTTCACTGCAAGATAAGGGACAAGTAGCAAAGTGATATAATCATGTCAAGCACCGGCTAACCGCCGCGATTCTATGTAGCGTTGAATCCCCTGGAAACTGAAACGCAAAACCTTGCGATCTAGCTTGCGCGTAAAGGGGAATTGCTTCGCGTGGCGATAAAGCCAGTCGGCGCTCACACATAGAACCTTTGCGGCCTCGTCGGCGTCAATCAGCCTGTCCTCTACCATCCCCCTGGACGCGCTCTTGACCGCCTCGCGTATAATGGCCCGCAGGTCGTCGGCGTTTAGCTGGACGAGCAGGGGAGAGTCAATTTTCTTCGCCGCTTCGCTCATATCATTCTCACCGCGCCGCCTGAATCCGTTTCTTGAAATCCGGGTCAAGGCGCAACGTGTAACCACGGTCCTTGAATGGCCCATCTGCACAATGCGCCGCCCGATGGCCCGGCTCCGGGCTGTGCGTATGATAGACGGCACAAAACGGACACCACGCGCGCCATCCGCCCTTGTGTGGCCGCGCCAATAAGACGGGTAGCTTTTTATCGCTCACGCCGCCTCTTTCAGCGCTTTTCGAAATTTCCATTGCCCGTGCCAGTAGGCGCAACCCTTAAAAACTCGGTGACTCAAGGCAAAGACTTCAAGCCTATCAACCACGCCGCCGGCCACTATGAAATCATCAAGCCCGATTTTTGCCGCGCCGGCTTGCGGTATCTGCGCGACGTAGACGCTGGCGCCCCGGTTCTGCAGCTCGCGCCCTAGCGCGTAGACGGCCCGGAGCAAGTCCGCGCGGTTGAACACGTCCGAGTCGGGAATGACCGTCACCTCGCGCCCGTCCCACTCAATAAGTTTCAAGTCGTCGATAGGACGCCCGCCGCTAAGCCAATTCCACAAGCCGCCGATGCCCACGGCGTTAAGCCCGGCCTGGAATGCCGCCAGCGTTTTTTTCTCGCCCTCGCAAACGTAAAGCGGCCCGTCATCCACGGCAAACGGCATGTAAAGACGCGCACCGGTTCCCGGTGGTTGGCTGTATTTCATCTTGCCGAGCGCCGGAAAAAGCTTGATACGGGCGAAGTCGCCGCCCTGGTACGAGAAGCAAAGCGCCGTCTCGATCTCGGCGGGAACGGTCCCACGAAAGAAATGCGCAATATCGCAAGGCCGAATCGAATAGATGCCGGCCGCCCGAATGGTGTCATCCGTCAAGCCGCTGGCGCGCAAGTCAGCAAGGTGCGCCGGGTGAAAGTAACCGGCAAAGTTGCCACCGGGAATAATCGAATATGGCGCGATAAGTTGCATCACTCCCAATCCTCCACGGCAATCCTCGGCGCGTCGAAGGATAAATCGTAAGAACCCAAAGGCCCGTTTCTATTTTTCAGGATCGCCACGTCAAGGCGCTCGGCGTGTTCCCGCGTCAATCCAAAAACCGCGTCGGCGTGTTGCTCCAATTCCCCGGAGTCGCGCAAATCGGCAAGCGTCAACGCCTTGTCTTTTCGATCTTCGACTTTGCGGTTTAGCTGCGTGGCGGCAATCACGGGAATTTCTAACCCTTTTGCCAATAGCTTCAGCGCCCGCGCCACCTCTGAAATTATCTGGTAGCGTTGATCCGGCCCCATGCCGCGCATGGAAAACAATCCCAGGTAGTCGATAAACAGAATCGACTTACTCCCCGGATTGATATTCCCGCGCACCGTTTCGACAAATTCGAAAAACTCCGAGCCTTCAGTAAACAACGGTGAAAAAGTCGGCAACTCGTTTTCGGCAAGCTCAATGAGTTTTTGCCTCATCTCCGCGCTTTCATCTTCGAGAATGCCGCGCACCGTGAACCGCTTGTCATGCAACGCCGCAAGCCGACACCACATTTGCTCGACGGTCATTTCAAGGTTGGCGAAGTAGGTCGCGACGCCGGCCCGCGCCTGGCGATAAGCCAACGAAAACAACGCCGCCGTTTTGCCGATGCCTGGTCGCGCCGCAAACAGGTAAAGGCCGCCCCTTTGAAACGCGCCGGCAGCTTGGTCATGCGCCTTTAACCCGCTTCTGAAAAATGGATCCTTGTCCTGGCGCTGTTGGAGCCATTCAAGAAAACGACGCTTTGACTCTTGCTGGTCGATAAATCGCTTTGGTTCGTTCATGGGCTTGTCCCGTGCTTTCGTTGATAGGTTCCCGCCGGCATGATGCTACCGTCCGCCAGCGTAAGCATGTCGCCCTCGCGCTTGACGATCTTCGGCGGCCCCTCGCTGTAGCCGTTGCCCCGCCGCTGCGCGCCCTGTAGGTAATCGTCGAAATGCTCTTTCGCAAATAGGGTGCTCGGGCGGAAATACTCAAGCATCTTGTCGTTGCCCGCCCATGCCGCATGCCGGCCTTCAATCACGGTCAAGCATTCGGCCTCGGTTCGGCCATCGCGCAACCGGGTAAGCAAATTGTGGATAGCGTCCGGCTTGTCGTCATGGTAGCGGGTGCCGCCCAGCTCGTTGATTCTGGCGACGACGCGGGAAACGGCCTCTTGAAGCTCGGGCGGGATGCCGGCGCCGCGGGTAAGTTTTCTTCCCCTTCGGGATGGAGATGAAACATCAGGTGCGTTAGCGCCGGTCTTATTGATGGTTCTATGATGGTTTAATGCCCCTGACGTGGGCGTCAGGGTTTTAGTGTCACAAATAACAGGGTTATTTAAACCCTGTTTTTTTAACAGGGTTATTTTGTCAGGGTTTTCAGTGACGGTTATGAAGTAGTGATTGCGTCGATTCCTGCCGCCGTTAGTCCCAACCCGGCGGATCTCTCCCGCGCTCTCCAAGTTTCTTAATACCCGCCGGGTGTGCCGTTCGGCCAGTCTCGATTTGTCGGCTAACGTAGGGATAGACGGCCAGCTCTCGCCGGCATCGTTGGCGAAGTCCGCCAGCGCCAGCATGACGAGAAGCTCGCCACCTTTTTGTTGAGAATGCCCCCAGACGCGGGCCATGATTTTAACGCTCATGCCGTGCCGCCCGCTTCTGCGCGTTCTGTAGGGCGCGGTCTATAGCGCCCTGAATGCGCACTTCGTCGCCCTCGCGACAGGTCATTAGTATTTTTTTTAAATCCGCCCCGCTTATACGGCGCATGATCTCGTCGAGGATAACGTTTGGGATCGGCGTGAAATTCGGTTTGAGTTTTTTGCTCATCGCTTCGTCCCGTTGCATAGCGCCCGGACGATGATGATTAGCTCGCGCTCGACGCCCGCCATTACCCTCACCAGGCGGTCCAACTCAGGACAATGCCCGCAGGTATCCGGCGCCGGATCTTTGGCGTGCGGCTTGTTTTCGTGTTGTGGTGGGACTAGAGTTTCCATATCGTTTCTTTCAGGGTCGGTGGCGTGTCCAGCTAAGATTCGCCCCGGCCCTTTTTTATTTCATGCGCCAGCATTGCCCACGGCCACGGCGTTCTTGCGCATGCATTCGCGCACCTCGTCGAGATTGAATCGTAGTATTCGCGCACTCAATCGGTACGACGGCACCTTCCCCTCGCGTGCGAGTTTGCGCAAAAACTGACTCGTGACTTTCAACTCTTCCGCGGCGGCATTGCAGTCGATAAACTCACTTTTCATTTTGACCTCCCAAGTGTTAGTTGTAGAATATGTCGTAAGAACGTCAAACACAATAGAAAAGCTCTATGTGTTGTTAGAAGTTATTAGCTTGCTTTTCGTGGTTGCTTGGATTACCCTACAGCTCACAAGGAGGGGTAATCGCCATGAATAGTATTCAACGCAAAGCCGAATTTTACGCCAAGCTTGCCAGCATCGAAAAACTGGAAAGCCTTGAGCGATGGCAAAAAGAAGGATTGATGCTCGACGCAGTGAGGGCCGGTCTAATTCATTCGCTATTCGGTGCCATGAAAGCGGTTAGCAAAAATAAACGGTTTTTGAAGTCGTGGGGCGACTCCGATATCCCGGGCCCATGGATGATGATTTGGGACATTCACCCGTGGGCGCGAACGCTGATCGGGGATCTTGTCGATAAGGGAGAAGCGGACGTGCGAGAGTTTGAAAAAAAGATAACGAAGTATCTTTTACGGTCGGAAATCTGGCGCCTTGACAGGTCCACCCGGCGCGTCGTGGTACACCCGACAGTTGGCGGCATTATTTTTGACGGATTGCGCGAAGTCATCCAAGCCGACCCTTTCCTGTTTGATCGCTGCCACATATGCGAAAATATCTTTGTGCCCGGCAAAAATCAAAAGTATTGTGGTAAATCATGCGCAACCAAAGCGCTGGCGCCGTGGAAAGCAAAATACATGAAAACTTACATGAGTGAACGACGAAAAATCGAGAAGAAGGGTAGGAGCAACCGGCGCTCTTGATAAATAGCAGGGTACGCGCGCCTAGCGCAAGGCTGGCGGAACGCCCTTGAATCACCCCTACCTTACCCCTTGCCCGAGCGCCGCGCGTTCGCCTACGGCCTTCTAATGCGGTCAATCCTCTTCACTTTCCGCCTGAAAAGCGGGATTGCTCAATTTCTCGATCTCTTCCTGGAAATCTTCTTGTCGATGCCAAGATCGGCGAGGGTGGGAGTCTCTACTAGTTCCAACTTGGCACCAGTAGATTTTTGATAGGGCTGTCCGCCCGTTGCTCTCTCGCTGGCCTTGAGCATCTCCCCGAGCTTGCTCAGCCGGAAATTACTTCCGGCGCATAGTCTTTTTTGCGCAACCGGCGCGCTTCCTCGGGCAGCAAAAGGCCGTTACGCTTCAGGTAAGATGCCTCGGACTCGTAACGCGGCGAATTCTTGGGGTCGATAGATCGCCCCTTGAAATCGCCTTCTCTGTACTTGCTGCCGATCGGATTACCGTGAATGTCCTTGGCCCGCCCGTTGTAGTAGTCAACCTGCCACTGGTCAAGGAAGATCGCGGGTAGCCCGCGCTCGTAGGACTCGACGTAGGCTGTATGCTCAAAAGCCGGATCGCCAACACCTCCAAGCCGGCGCCGCGCTTTCTCAGGCGCGTCGTTTAGCCACCACCATGACGG
>JAUYJC010000507.1 GCA_030688735.1 Deltaproteobacteria bacterium | reverse complement strand
TCCTTTGCGCCTTTGCGTCTTTGCGAGAGATATTCCGAGACCGACCGGTGCGGGAAGCGCACCCTACGAAAACCTTCGTGTCCTTCGTGCCTTCGTGGTGAATCCGACTTTTCCCATTTTGGTTGCGGCGTAGCCGCGCTGTGTCCTTCGTGGTGTAAACTGTCTTTACTTCTTTGGTTGCGGTGCTGGGGAGTTGTGCCTCTGTGGTGAGGATTCCTTCCTGATAACCCAAGCCTCAAAAAATCTTTCGGCCCTTTAGCGGATCGGGGACCTCCAAACCGATAGCTTTGATCTGCCCATCGATGTCGGTTTTATACATCTGCCGCAATTCCTCGTTTCCCCAGCGCCGAATGCCATAGGCCACCGCCATGGTGCTGAATTTGGAATCCGCCGCGCCGAAGGTATCGAGCGCTTGCGGGTACCACTTGTCCACGGTTTTTTGGGCGTCGGCCTTGGTCGCGCCGCACAGGCGGGCGTATTCGGGGTCGCGCACGACATCGTGAATTCGCCGGGCGCCGAACGAAGCATGAAACCTTTCCTCGCCCACCATGGTGGTCATTTCCCGGGCGAGCGGCGCGAAGCTGCAATTTTCCATCGCGCGCAGGTGATACCAGGCGACGAGGTCCAGGGCGAAGCAGAAACCGCAAACGTCCACCCAGCTCTCGAAGGGCACGTTGAAGGCGGAGAGGAGATGTTCGCCCATGTGTACCTTGAGAAGGTTGGCGGCTTTCTCCTCGCCCTCCGGGCCGAAGGAACGGAGCATGCGGGAATCGATGAATCCCTGGTGCGCCTCGTCGGCGGCGATCTGCGCCTGGATGTAGCGGTCCTCCGGCGTGGGCCCCTGATTTATCCACGGCTGGTGTTGCTCGACCGAGGCGAATTCGGTCGAGGCCAGGGCGTAAATCACTTTGATGAGCGTGTTTTTGTACTCCTCCGGCATCTGCTCGACAGTCTCGATCTTGCGCATCCCCAAAAGGTCGCCCCATTTTACCGATCGCGATACACTCATGGCTCGTTCCTCCAGTAGGTATATTCCTCAAATGAAAAGAGAGTAACCACCATATACGTTTGTGGAATGAATTTAAATCGCGGCGCAGGAGGTTGCAACCAAAGGTCTGTTTTGCTTAAAAACACTATAGGAGAGCCGTGGACGGCGGCCGCGAAACCGTTTAGCGCAAGGAGAAAATCGAATGGCAAAGCTCAAACTGACCCTCGCCTGTGGAAACTACGATCGAACGCGCGCTCTGATCGAGGGTAGCGTACAGCCGGAGGGCATGGACTTGAATTACGTTCCTTTGGGGCCTGGGGAAATTTTCTGGCGCATGCTCAACAACGGCGAATTCGACGCATCGGAAATGTCTCTGTCCACCTACACCATTTTGCGTTCTCAGGGGGACGAGCGCTTCATCGCTTTGCCGGTTTTCCCCTCACGGGTTTTTCGCCACGGGTGCATCTACGTCAATTCTGCCGCCGGTGTGCAAAGAGCCCAAGACCTCAAGGGCAAACGGCTGGGCGTCGGCGATTACCAAATGACCGCGGCGGTCTGGGTCAGAGGGCTCTTGCAGCATGAGTATCAGGTGGCGGCTGAAGAGTTGCATTGGGTTGTCGCCGCGCCGGTCTGCGCCGGCATCGACCTTCCGGCTCAAGTGCGCATATCGCCGATCGAATCAGGCCAGAGCTTGGAGCGCATGCTTGAGGCGGGTGAAATCGACGCCTTGGCCTCAGTCATTATGCCTCGCGCGCTTTTCGCCGACAAACCGGTTGTCAGGCGTCTGTTTCCCAACTACCGGGAAGTGGAAACCGATTACTATCGCCGCACCCATATTTTCCCGATCATGCATACCCTGGTGCTAAAGCGCGAACTTTTTGAGCGCGAGCCGTGGGTCGCCATCAGCCTTTACAAAGCCTTCGTGCAGGCGAAGGAGGTCAATTACAAACATCTGTACGATACCAATGCGCTCGCGGCAAGTCTTCCTTGGCTCGTTGACGAGATCGAAAGCTCCCGGCGCATCTTCGGGCCGGAGATATGGGACTACTCCATCGAGGGGAGCCGCCCCACTCTGGAAGCTTTGGTCCAATACCTCGATGAGCAGGGATTGAGCCGGCGCCGGATGAAAATCGAGGAGCTATTCGCTCCCAACATCAGCCCCGAGTTTGTGCGCTATCTCCGGGGAACCGGCGAAGCGTAGCGGAGAGAAAATTATTCGTGCTCGTGACTCGTGATCGTGTCCGAAAGGCGAGCACGCTCCTCGGCAATCTGCTACAGAACTCCCGCCAAGCGCCCCTTGTGCAAAAAGTGCTCCCAGACTTTGGCGGCCCGAGAGTCGCTGCGGCCGTAGCTTTCGCGCAGCGCTCCCTCTTCGGCAGACGTCAACGGTAGCAGCGGACCGAGTGCGCTGGCGTAGATCAGACTGCGCGCGTTATCCTCAAAATCCAGACAATCCATGAACAGCTCCTGAATGCTCGAGGAGGCGACTACCGTTCCGTGCGCGCGGAGCAAGCACACCCGGCGGTCGCCGAGCGTTTGAGCGACGGCGCGGCCTTGCTCGACGCTGCGAATATGCGTCGTGTCGGAATGCACCGGTACGGCGTTGGCAAAACGATAGGCGAAGTTGCGCACCGCGAGGAGCGGGCGATCGACGACCGAAAAGAGAGTGGAAAAGGTCGGGTGGCCGTGGCAAACGGCGCGAGCGTCGGGACGCGCCCGATAGACCGAGGTATGGAGCGCTGTCTCCATGGGCGCCGGTAAGCTGCCCTCCAGTACTTTTCCATCCAGGTCGACGACGAGCAGGTCGGCGGCGCCGAGCGCCAGGCGGCTGATGTCCCGCGACTGGATGAGAATCCGGTCGGTGCCCGGGATGCGCGCGCTGACATGACCGCTGTAATCCATGACCTCCTGCATGACGAGCAGGCGCGTGCACCTGGCCACTTCTTCTCGGAGTTCATCGACAGTTTTGTCCGCCATAGAGTCCTCGCTTCCTTTACAGTCTGCTTACGTTTTCCCACCCGCCCATACGGCGATTCGGTTTATACATCTTGAAAACCAGAATGTCCGAAAAAGGTCAACCCCGGAAAAACGCAAAAATCGGCGGCCCCGCGGTCGGGGGAAAATGGCCGGGATTGCGCGTAGGGACAATCACAGCGGCTTTCGCCGCTGCGGAAAACTATTTGACGAATATGCTTGTTTTCGGGTGACGGGCAGGCCCCGTCGTGAATCTGGGTATTGCCTCTCCGTAAAGCCGGCAATAATATCTGATGGCGAAAAAAGCCGCTCTTTCCCTCTATTCCAGCCTGATTCCCATCGCTGTGTCGCGGCCGCCATTTCTTAACGCCGCCAGCTGCTGGTTTCGAAATTCAACGAATCGCTCAAAATCGGCTCCATTGAGACGTTCTATTTTGGGCAAATCGAGACCCAGAAAGTTGATCTTTTGGTCGCGTTTTAAAAATTCGAAGTGCAAATGGGGGCCCGTAGCGTGTCCGGTTTGTCCCACATAACCGATCACATCTCCGGCATCGACTTGACTCCCACGACGAATTCCCTGGCCGATGCGAGAAAAGTGGCCGTAGCGCGAGCTAAAATCATTGCTGTGGCGGATTTCCACGAGATTCCCGTAGCCCGCGCGCCGGCCGGCAAACTCAACGCGCCCCCGGCCAATGGCCACAACGGGTGTTCCGGTGGGGGCCGCGTAATCGATGGCCCGATGAGGGCGGACGGTACGAAAGATGGGATGGCGCCGCGCCCCGGTGAAAGTCGACGAGATGCGCGCGTAACTCAATGGCGCGCGCAAAAAAGCGCGCCGCAGCGAATGCCCTTGTTCGTCGTAGTAAGTGCCTCGTTGGCCGCGGGGGACAAAATAGAAAGCCGACACGGGTTTGCTGTTGGCCTCCAATTCGGCTGCAAGAATACGGCCCGGCGTCCGCCGTCCGTCGGCATAGCGGGTCTCTTCAACGACGGCGGCGAACGCATCTCCGGGCTGAAAGTCGGAAAAAAAATCAATTTCGTATTCGAACACTCCCGCCAAATCCAAAATCTGCTGCGCCGTGAGTCCGGCTTTAATTCCATTCTCGTAAAGGCTGTCGGTGATGCTGCCGCGCTTTATTGCGCTTTCCCGTACGGACGGGATCTCGTGACGCTCGGCGGACCACCCCTCCGATGTCGACTTGACCCGTAACAGATTGTCTTGGAGCACAACCTCCATACCCTGCACGGATTTGTCCCGAGGATCGACAATAAGCTGGATATTATCCCCAGAGCGCAATTTTCGCGGGTTAACAAACGGAGCGATCCGCTCGATTAGTGTGTGCGCCAAGGATCGCTCCAAGCCGTGGTGTGTAAGCACGGATAGCAGCGTATCGCCACGTCGCAGCGTAACGCCCACGCGGGCGTGGAGTTCCTGCACGGGAGGGGCCGTGGCCGGCTCATACCTTTCAGATACGGTGTCGAGCAGAGGCGCGCCTAGAAGCAAAACCGCCATGGCTAACGTGGCGCCGACAAAACGTAGCCCAAATTCTAAACAAGAACGCAAAGGTTTCAATACGTCAATCCTCCTCTATGAATTGTCAAAAACTAAATACTAATTCCCGCACCTTACGATGTTTTTCAGTTTAAGGCAAAGAAAGCCGCGAATTTTTTTGCCAAGGAGCCGTCGGGCTGAGGGAACGATAACCCATAAGGATGAAGGGCGAGGAGGCTTTCCAGAGATAGAAAGTTCGTTGCGTGAATTTTGGAGCCGGTAGGAGGATCGAAACAACCCGCTCCATAGCGCAGGAGAATTAAGGAGTCCAGATTCTCCTTTCCTTCCTTCGGCGCGCGGATAGGGGAGTTACAAAGCCCGAATCATCGCTGACAACTTTCCCCGATCGATCTTGCCGAGGCCGGTGCGTGGGAGACCGGGGAGAAATTCCACGACCTTGGGCGCCTTATACGGCGCCAGAGATTCCTTGCAGAACTGGATCAATGTATCCGCGCCGCATTCGGCGCCGCGATTCAAAACCACGAACGCTTTCACCGCTTCGCCCCACTCGGAGTTTTTAAAACCGATCACCGCCACGTCCATAACCGCCGGATGTTTGCGCAGCGTATCCTCGATCTCTTCGGGGAAAACACTGATGCCGCCGCTCTTGACCATGTTCTTTTTCCGCCCGGAGACCGTGAGATAGCCTGCTTCGTCGATGAAGCCGATGTCGCCCGTGTGACACCAGCCGCCGCTGAAAAATTCTTCCGTGGCGGCGGGATTGCGGTAGTAGCCTTGAATCGCCAGCGGCGTGCGCACGCAGATCTCGCCTTCTTGGCCGCGCGCCAATTCCCGCCCATCGTCGCCGGCGATTCGCAGCAGAACGCACCAGATGGGTTTGCCGACGGTGTCGCCGCGCGCCGCCCAGTCGTCGGGACCGATGGCTGTGATCTGGCCGCAGTCGGTGGAGGCGTAGGCTTCGTAAAGCTCGGGACAAATTCTTTTCCTGATGTTGCGCGCCAACTCGAGCGAAAGATGGCCGCCGGTGATACCGAGATAACGGAGCGATGAGGTTTGAAACTTGCCCAGATCTTCGCAGCGCAGCAGCCGCTCGCATAGGACCGGCACCATCATGGTATAGGTGATGCGTTCCCGTTCGATGGTTTCGAGGACGCTCTTTTCGTCGAACTTTTCCTGGATGAATATCGTGCCGCCGAGATACAAGATGCTCATCACCGAGCCGCGCCCGGCGTTGAAACGAACCGGCAGGGTCATGAGCGCGCGCTCGTCTTTGTTCATCCCTTTGGTCATGCCGTAGTTGAGGCAGCGCAGCGCATAGGTCCCATGATCGATGCTGCACGCCTTGGGAAAACCGGTGGTTCCCGAAGTGATCATCAGCAGAAAAGGATCGTTTCCCCGGACCTCGACGTCGAAATCATCCGGGCTGCTCCGCTCAAGCGCCTGCTCGTAGGGCGAACCGGCAAGATTTTCGGCACCTTCGATGGCAAGCAGCCTGCCTGCGTCCACGCGCCCGCGCGTGAGATCGAACAGCGATCGGTTTTCCGCGCGGCCTTCGAGAATAAACGCCTTGGGCTCGAAGAAGCCGACCATGGCCGCGCATTCTCCGGCGCTCCAGTTGAAGTCGAAGGGTACGGCGAGGGCGCCGATTTTCCCAAGCGCGAAGAGCGCCTCGAAATGCTCGGCGCGGCTGCCGCAGGAAAGCGCGACCAGATCGCCTTTGGCGAGACCCTGTTGGCGCAGATAACAGGCGAGACGGTTGACCCGCCGGTGGAACTCCAGAAAGGTCAAAGAGTGGCGGCGATCGACGATGGCGAGTTTATGGGGAGAACGTTGCGCGTTGCGCGGCAGGGCTTCGCCGATGTTCATTGGACGCGTTAAGAATCTGAAGCTGCGGCCGGTGTGGCGCGTTTCTCCAGAGTGACGGAGAAACCCGGCGTATGCACTTGAATCTGGCGGTTTCTTGTCCGCTTCGCTAGCTCGTGCAGCAGGTTGACCAGGGGCTGATCGGAATTCAAATACTCCAGCGGTCTGGGGTTCGCGCGCATGGCGTCGATGTCCTCCTTGCCGACGATCCAGCGCAAGAGCAGTTCTTCGTCGGAGGTGCCTTCGGCGCCAAGCCGGCGGCGCATCTCATCCGCCGTCGGATCGTCCGGCTTCCATTTGGCCCATTCCTTGGCCCGCGGCCGGTCGAGGATTTTGTCCTTCACGTTCGGATCCATGTCGCGCGCTCCTTCCGCCCCGGCATGGCCGAGAGCGAACTTGATCGCCTGATCGGTGACTTCTTTATAACGCGCGCCGACGATGACGTTGATCGCCGCCTGGCTGCCGACGAACTGCGACAGGGGCGTCACCATAATCGGATAGCCGAACTCTTTGCGCACACGAATGGTTTCCTCCAGCGCTTCGGGGAATTTATGCTCCAGGCCCACTTTGCCCAACTGGTGGCGCAAATTTGAGAGCATGCCGCCGGGGACTTGATGTTGATATTGCGCGTAGTCGTACTCCACCGGCGCGCCGATGGTGAAGCCCTCGCGCTTGGCGATGGCGGTGAAATGGCGTGAGACGGGCTTTAGCACTTCTTCGTCGATGGGGGTGGCGTAGCCCAAGGCGCGGGCGTTCTTCGCGACGTTGAAGAGAGATGGGTTCGACGAATCGTCGGCCAGCGGCGGCAGCGCCGTGTTGATCGAGCGGATGCCGAGCTTCATGGCTTCGAGGCAGCAGAGCGGGCCGAGCCCAGTGGTGCAGTGGGTGTGCAGTTCGACGGGAATGCCGCCCGCGTTCTCGAATATGACCGGAACCAGAGTCTGCATCCGCTCCGGGGTCAATAGCCCGCCGGGGTCTTTGAGGCAGAGGCGGTAGGGGTGGAGCGAAACCGCCTGGCGGGTCCGTTCGGCGAAATACTCGTCGGTGTGCTTGGGTGAGACAGAGTAAATCAGGTTCAAGATGACCCTCAGGCCGAGGGAATGGGCAACGCGGACGCGGAATTTCCAACTTTCGTAGTCGTTCCATTCGTCCGAAGTGCGCGCCTCGCGAATCCCGTAAGCTGCCATCCGTTCCAAAAACAGACAAAACATCGAGGGCGGGTTATACTCGAAGCTGTTGACCGGGCCGGAGATGACCCGCAGGGGAGTCTTGGTGATGAGCTTGGACACCAGGCGCACGCGCTCCCACGGGTCTTCTCTCAGTTCGCGCACGGTTTTCTTGAGATGCGAGCCGGCGATGAGTTCGATGCCTTCGTACCCGGCGTTGTCCAGGTTCTTCGCGATCGGCAACATCATGCCGGTGGTCATGTTCTCGGCCCACAGGCTCTGATGCCCGTCGCGGATGGTCGTATCGACGAAATGAATGGTCTCCATGATTCTCTCGGTGATTGTAAAACTTCATATTACAGATCCTTCCGCCATCGCAAGGCACGGGAAGACAAAAGAAATTGAATGTCACAATAAAGACGCAATCCCGCGTCCGACCCCACGACCATACGCAAAGTCTCAGGTTTGTAACTGTAAGTCGGCGCAGGACCGTTTCCCGAACAGCCTGCCTGCGGGCTAGGCGGTAATTCTTTTCTGAACTGTTCAATATTAGACAGTAATCCAAGTCAGCTTAGCTTATTAATGAAAGACCCAGATGCTTGAGTATCCGCATTAGGCTGGCTGGGAAAAAGGGGGCAACATGGCTTTTTACGCGATTGATGTGCGAGATCGGGTGATCCAGCGGGTGACTGAGGAATACATTGGCGCGGACAACAAACGCTATTTCTTGATCGAAGCCGGGTCTGCGAAACTGGCATGGGCAAGAGCGGCCCGCGTATCGTGCGCGACAGGCAGCGCCGATTGTGATTCCTGCGGCCATCGTTGTTGCAGTATTTGTGAGGAATGTTCGCTTTCGCAACAATACTCGGACTACTGGATTTGTCACAATTGCGGGGCGTTAAGTCTGCGGATTCCAAGTTTGCATTCAAGGGAAGTGTCTAATAGATTGGGACAAAATTAACCTTGGGTTTCGGAGCGCCGTGGGAAACCGTTTAACGCACGTAGAGGAAATATGAATGTAACTAAAAGATGGAAGATTCTTCAAATTGTTGCGGCACAGCCGGGTTGGCAAGCCGTTTACGGCCAGGGATCAGAACGGAGAGAAGTAAATATCTCCAATCGGGTCGTAATTTGCTGGGCGCTTGTCGAAACCATCGGGGCGGACGACGCTCTGCGAACAGAAGTGCGAGGAGTTGTGCAGGAGTCAAATCAGCTGATTGTTGTTGGGGATTTGATCACGACGGACAAAATTGGGGAAGAGGACGCGATGGGGAACCAATATTTTCTGGGATACAATGATCCAGAGGCACACAAAGAGTCTGATTATTGGATCAATCAAGCCAATTTGCTGCGTAAGACGACTAATGGCAAAAGAGTAGAGCAGAGAAATTGACGGTCTTGCGCCGCTTTCAAATAACCCACAAAGCGAAGGTGGTCGAGAGCACGGAATAGGCTTCTCCCAACCGGCGGCGCCGTAGACAGGCACGGCAATGTTTTCCAGACCGCGTCGATGAAGCCGCTCTCGTTCAGTTGTAGAATGAAGCCGAGATCTACCACCTTGGCAGAGGCGAACGTTTTCGCGCGCGGGTCGCGCAGCTCCGTTGCTTGAGCATCAGTTCGATGCCCTTCATACGGAAAAGTAAACTGTCGCCCTCGTTCATTCCGGTCTACGGAACAAAAATTCGCTGCTCTTTAGTGTTTGGGTAGGGCGGTTCGTGAGCTGAATCGTCGCTCGTGAAGCCGTTTTGCCCGATCATTTGCGTGGGCAGTGTTGACCGGACGACTATCAAATCCCTTTCCAAGGAGGCAGTTCTGCCTTGGGTAGCGGAGAACTTTCTTAGAGAAAGAGAGTCTTCCCTTGTCGTGGAGACGTGGCAGCATCGGCATGCTTCGTGCTTTTATGCGTAATCGGTTGAAGCGATGAACTGATCCCCCCATTTGGTCACCATGGGTATCAGGGAGCAAGTGGTGAAACCGGCAACCATAGTTGCCAGCGTTTCGCCCAACGGCTCGCTGAGTCCGTGTTACAAGAGGGGGTAGTCAATCGTGAGTTGTTCAGCTTCGACGTTTCTAAAGATTGCCAGCCGGATCCTGGGTTTATTTGCGGTCATTTGTTTCCTCCACAACTCAAAAGCAGAGGCAGCCTCCGTTACTGCGCGGCTCAGCGTCACCGTCAGAGTTGTGAGCAGTTGCCGCATAACAACTAGCTCAACGGGAAATTCCATGGATGGCCAGGGAGCGGCCGGGGTTGATGCGAGCGTGAACCTCAAGTGCCCGCGAGGCGTTAATGCTGTGATTAGTCGTAACGGCCCAGGAGCCCTTGCTGGCCAGACCTCGACGAATGAGAACGGGTTGGTGAGCTATACGACTTCGGACGCTACGGGTGCCGGCAGCGATGCGAAGATACTGACGATCAACTTCTGATCTCTAATCGGCACATCGTCTCCAGCTGTCCCCAGACCCCGCGCCCCGCCTTGTGTTCGTAAGGCGAGCGCGATCAGGTTTTTCAAGCACGATTGCTCGCGAGAGTAATGCGCCGGATCACCCGAGAAATGGGCTGGCGACCCTTCGACTCGAACCCCGGCCTTGGCCGGAGCTCTCGCACAGGATTCCGCCCGCCGGGCGTATTGGAAGGTGTCTCGGGATTGCGCATGGGGCTCCACATTTGCACGTTTCCGGAATTCCGGGAAGGTGGAAGTTCGTTCGCGAGCTGAAAATAGGCGAGAGAAAGCGATAACTGAGATTTCCTGCGTGACAAATCTTTTCGACAGTGGCTTTGAACGCGGCCGTTCATAAGCCGAAGCAACGCAATGTGTGTACACACTCGTTGACACAACGCCACTCAGAGAATAGACTTGAGCTAAAGGAAACCACCAATGAAAGTGACTGGAATACGAGAATTGCGAGCGAGAACCGCGGTATTGCTTGGCAGCGGTGAACCCGTACTGGTAACCAAACACGGAAAGGTGTCTGGAGTCTATGTGCCTCTGGACGAACCGGACCGGCTTCCGGATGATCTCCGGCGGGAACTGACAGGGGTGGTCGGCAAGCACTTAACGAAGGCGCTCGAACGCAAAGGTGTCGCCGAACGGGATGTGAAAGAGGACTTTCGTGCTTATCGAAGGCGTCGTCGCTGATGCCAACGTTCTCCTTTCCGCCGTTGTTGGAAAAGCGGCCCTCCGGGTCATTACTGAATTCAACATCATCGTTCACGTCGCCCAATTCAATTCAGACGAGGTGCAGAATACCTGCCGCACATGGCTCGCAAGTACGGGCTGAGTGTTGAGCTTGTAGAGATGCAGTGGAAGCTACTCCCGCTCCGGATTTATTCTATCGCCGATTACCGAGGTCGATTGCCGCAAGCCCTCATTGACCTGGCCCGCCGAGACCCGGAAGACGCCCACGCGCTCGCTTTAGCGCGGTCGTTGTCCTTACCGATCTGGTCGAACGACCGAGATTTTGAAAACCTCGAAATTAAGTCTTACAGCACCGCGCGACTGTTGCGATTATTGGGCCAGAAAAAATGAGGCGCGAAGCCGCGGGAGATAGATGCGCGGAAGAACACTCTGCGCTGTGGTAAGCCAACGTAGCCGTTGCAATGGTGACCCCAATAAGAGCACGATCACGATTCACGAACACGAGTTCTACCGCGATCCCGAGTTGTCGACCATGCTCAAGCCCCTGCGCGCTCTCGGTCTGCGCTTGCGCGCGACGGTCGCCGATGCGGAAGGCGAAAGGGTACCTGGTAGTAGAGTCCGGATTCACTCCGACCCTAGCCACGATTAGTCACCGACCCTGTTCATTGCATCGATCTCCCGCCCTAACGCCGACAAGACTCGTTTCGGACAACGGGTCGTAAATACGTTGCCCTAATCGCTTTGCAGCCCGGTTCCTCACAGAAGCAGCCGAGGAAATGCTTGAGAGTGCCGGGCCGTCTGCGGTGTGGAAGAAAGCCGGTACGAGTGCTCTTTCAATATCCTAAAAATGCCCGCGTATGACGCGTTTGCCGGGATGTATTTGTGTTGATGGAGAAACCGATTAAGGTTTGGTTACCTATGCCGATAAAATTCAGAAGACGCGATGTATCTTCGATGGTTTTTACTTTGGTTCTTTTGAATTTCGGCGCGACCGAGCGGTCGGAAGCCGCCGGGCCGACGCAACAGGCCGGAGAGCATCCCCACAGGCAATGCAGAAATTGCCATCGATCGGGCGAGATACAACAAACTGGATCGCAGAGTAGCGAGTTCGCGCCGAAAGATAGTTGTGTCGGATGTCATCGCGAAATATTGGGTTCTAATGGCGACGCTTCGTCGTCGGCGGGATATGCAACTTCGGGGCACATGGCGGACGCGATCTCGACCGAACAAAAGAGCGCGCCATTGGGTGGCAAGGCCATGGGTCGCATGGAGTGCGTTTCTTGCCACGCGCCTCATGATCAGGGTCAGCCCAAGCTGCTGCGGTCGATTAGCGAGGCAACAAACTTCGCCGCCGGTGCGACCTTCGATCCGGCGACAAAGCTTTGTCTTTTCTGTCATCCCGTAGCGGCCGATTTCAGAGGAATCGGCCGCGGTTACATGCGTCATCCAGTAGGCATCCCCGTGACGAAAACCGGCAGGATCTTAGACCGTTCGCGATTACCTCCGCTATGGGACGTAAGGGGAACCGCGGACCCATCCGACGACGTCATCGGGTGCACGACTTGCCATTATCCTCATGCCAGCAAGAATAGTTTTCTTTTGCGGTGGAGCCTGGCCGAGATCTCGGCCGCCTGCCTCCAGTGCCACCCGGATGTTTCGCCGTCGGCCCCAGGTGAAATAAAAGGTCTCGTCGCTTGGCGTTAACTCCCACGCAGTAATAGTCTCGCCATCCGTTCCTCTTTCGCGTAAATCATCGTCTCCCGCTTCCTGCGATCGAGCTTGCGAAGACCGCTGCGCGGAGAATTCGATGGCCTTCTACTTCACAGAAACTACGTAGACACCGCGCTCTCAACCCGATTCGTGGTTTATCTTCGTAAAAACGAGCACGATCACGATTCACTAACAGGACTTCTAAGGCAACCCCGAGTTTTCGATCAGCTCCGAATGGAACCGATTGGGCAAGCCGGGTGCCAAGTCGAGGAATCACGCGCGCTCGGTCTGCGCTTAAGCGCGGCGGTCGCCGATGCATAAGGTGAGTGATAGGAACAAATTGTATGTCAAAGGTGAAAACGCGACCCGGGCGGCCTGCGATCCCGCTGACGCTGACGATTGGCACAACAACGTTCCAACGACGCGAATCGAGGCAGAGCTACTAGTCAGAGAATACGGACGCGGACTGAGCGGCTCTCGAGACGGGCACATCGCGTGCGCCAGAAGACCATGCGGTGTTGTAGCAGACCGTAGAAAAAAATATCATATCTCCGTAAAACAGTGATCGGAATTTACGGTCGCTCAGGTGGCCTGTGAAAGACGTTGAGCCGGACGCATCGGGAGGGCAGCGAAATGAAAGCTCACGATGAAAGCTTCGGTAAAACATTCCGGCCGGATCGAAAGCCCTTCTTTCTGCTCTTCAAGAGATTTGTCGAGCAAGTGTCGGTTACGTGTTTGCTGTCCGGTTGTATGCTTTCGATGCCACTTACCCCTACGACCGAAGGTCTGCCCGGTGTCGGCCGTCTTCCCCTAACTGTAGGCATATCATACGGGCCGGAACTTAGGGACTTTAAGCATGTTGAGGCGCGGATTTTTCCGGTCGGCGAGGCCAGCATTGCGCTCTTTGACCAAGTTTTCCCGTTACTTTTCGAGCGGACTATAGAGCTACGTAATTCTTCGAATCCTGAAAGAATAAACGTCGTCGCGGCAATCCTCGAGCCCACGATCGAGGCATTCGAGCTCAGGAGCCCAACTTCATGGCCGAGTCTCTACTGGAGTGAAGTTATTTATCGTTTCACGCTCTGGTCGCCAAAACGGGAAATGATCGCTTCCTGGACGATCATGGGAGTGGGGATGAAGGAGGCCGGCCTATTTTTTCCTTTGCCCAGCCAACGCGCCGTAGTCGAGTTTGCGATGCAGGACGCAGCCAGGAAATTCCTGATCACTTTCCGAGGTCTGCCCGAGGTTCGTCAGATGCTTAGAGATTCGGGGAGCCACATTTCGCCGGTCGAGCCCCCGGGCTTTTCCGTGGCGCGCGGGGATTAAAATGCGTTACGTTTTCGGTATAGCTCTAGTGCTTTGGGTAAGTAGTTGCTCCGCATACGAAGCAAAACCGATCGCTGCTCCGTCGATCGAGGCACTTCCCTTTTCGCGCACCCAGGCAACGGTCACGGTCGCCGGAGACCCTTACTTGGACCGAGTGCGCTCAGAGACGTTTTTCGGCCAGGACCTGAGCAAGCTCGGAGTCATTCCGATTCAATTATTCGTTCAAAATCATGGAGAGGGCCAGGTGTGGCTGCAACCCTCCTCGATCTCGCTAAACTTGCCGGATGGGACCTCACTCAAGCCGGTCCGAGCAATGGTTGTGGGCGCCATGAAAATCCCTCGTGACCTTAGCGGTGGGGAAGTCGCGGGGCTAGCGCTTGGTGGAGTAGTCGGAGCTTTCGGTGGTAATCCCTTCGTGGGGCTCGAGTTGGGCGGGCGTATTATGGAGGGTAAAGAACGCGACAAGGTTTTCCAACGGATAGCTGATTATTGGACCAAGGAGTTGAAGGACGTTATTGTTGGCAAAAATGAATCTGCGCACGGTTTCGTGTTCTTTGTGCCGAACTGGGGCAGAGCAGCATTCGACGAGGCTACTCTGGT
The DNA here is from genome assembly GCA_030688735.1 of Deltaproteobacteria bacterium. GTDB lineage: Bacteria > Desulfobacterota > Binatia > UBA9968 > UBA9968 > JACPFE01. The sequence continues at coordinate 11,672 of JAUYJC010000507.1, read as the reverse complement.
CTACAACCTGTTGGACATTGGTGAGGCCAAGCGCTTTGCTGTCCTGTTGCCGTTAACCGGTCTGCGATATTCGAGTTCATCGAAAGATCCGTAAAGGCGTGGGCCGTATGTGGTTCAGCACCGGCACTGTTGTTCCTCTGCACACACACCGTCTCGGGTCACGGCACCGGTGTCAGGTATGCTAATCCAAACAATCCTTCCGCCATGCGAGTGATTTTAGCGCGAAATCATGCGGGCATGTTTGAATCCATTGACGAAGGAACGGATATGTCGAGTGCTTCGGGCCACAATTTGTTTCTCCCCGCGCGCGAGAAGTCTCGCCATTTTGGCCGCTATTAAATGCGTCTTGTATGTTTTCGTGTCCAGGTGAACCTTTTCGGCTGTGCGATTGGCTGTTAGCACCGCAAATATTTCAACGCATCGCCGGCTACTTTTTCCACACCGCGTCGATGAAGCCGCTGTTGTCCAGCTCTTGAATGAAACTGGAGTCCACCACGTTGGCGGGGTCGAAGGTTTTCGCGCGTGGGTCGCGCAGCTCCAAAGTCTTGAGCATGAATTCGATGCCCTTCATGTTGACGTAGGGAACGCGGTCCTGGAAACGGGTGACGATATCGTAGGTGGGCCGGAGCACATCGGGATCGCGATTCTGCGCGAAGTCGGCGGTCACTTTTAAGACGAATTCCCGATTCTCCCGGTAGAAGCGCAGCCCTTCGACAAAAGTTTTCATGACCTTCATCACGGTGTCGCGGTGGCTCTTTACATAAGTCTTGGTACTGGCGAAACAACTACCGGGGTTGTGGAGGCCGAGCTTGCTCATGTCGATCAGCTTATGGAGGCCGAGTTTCTCGGCGGCGATATCCTGCGGCGGAATGAACGTGGACCCATGGACGACGCCTTTGCTGAGCGCGGCCAAACGCGTCGGAGCGCCCCCGACCGCGACCACGGCGAAATCGCGGCCGGCTTCGAGGCCGCGTTCCTTTAGCAAAAAACGTATGACGCTATCTTCCTGCGAGCCGATGGTGGTGACGCCGAGTTTTTTGCCTTTGAGGTCGGCGATGGTTTTTACGTCGGGCGTCGTAAAGAAGCGCCAGTAGAGCGTATTGATGCCGCAGGCGAGGTAAACCGTGTCGGCGCCGCCCACGGCGGCGGCGACGATCGCCGCTCCGCCGATAAAGCTCAGCGGCACCTGCCCGGACATCATCGCCGCGGTCAGGATCGGACTGCCTTGAATGAAAACGAGATCGACGTCGAGCCCATTCTTCTTGAACAGTCCGCCCTTGCGCATTACCTCGATGATGCCGAGCGACGCCACCGGGGCAGGGTAGCCGATGATCAGTTTCTCAAGTTTTTGCGCGTAAACGGGCTGAGGCGGATTCGCCCAGGTGACGGCGCAAAACAATATCAACAGAATTGTGCGGCGAAATTTCATTTGTTCAGGCTCCTAACGACCGGCCTTCTTAAGCTCCTCATTGAGGGCCCGCAGGATGGTGAAATCGTAAACGTTCTCCGGCGCGATTTCCTTCTCGACCTTGAGCTGCTTGCGCTGAAAGGCGATGATCTTCTCCTGGTGCTCCCGCGAAATCGTTCCATCGAGCGTATAGCTCTTTAACGTCGCCTGATAAATTTCTAGCGCATCGTCGCGCGAAATCTTGAAGCCCTCCGCCATGCGCGCCACCGACTCTTTTTCGTTGGCCCGGAACCAGAGCAAGGCTCTCAGCGTGCCGCGGAGAAAACGACGGACGAAATTCGGCCTTTCCTTGAGCGTTCGATCCGTCAGCGCGGCGCCGCCGGAGACGATGTTCAGATCGTAGTCGCCGTAAAAGAACAGCTCGTTCAGCCCTTGTTTGCGCGCTACAATACTTTCGGTGGGATTGACGATGGCGGCGTCGAGACTGCCGCCGATCAGTGCCGCCAGACGGACGGCTCCTGTTCCCGTCCCTTGAATGACCACGTCGCGGCGCGGGTCGATGCCGTGCATCGCCAGAACCTCGCGCGTCATTTGATCGGTGTTGGCGCCGATGCTAGAGACGCCGATGAGCTTGCCGCCTTTGAGATCCTGCACTCTCTTGATCTTTTTGCTGCCGAAAAACCAGAAGAGCGGCCGGGTGTCGAAGGCCATGACGTTCTTGAGCGGCGCGCCGTGCAATATCGCCGCGGAAGTCTGGCCGAGAATCTGGCTGAAGTCGAAACTGCCGCCGACCAATCCCTGAATGCCCGCTTGCGAAGTCGCGGTGATCGCCAGGACGTTGAGATTCTCTTCCCGGTAGTAGCCCTTTTCCTGGCCGATCTTGTAGACCAGGACATTGGCGCTGGTGCTGCCGGAGGTGTGCAGTTTTACCTCGTCGACCGCGTGGGCGATTCCGATACCCGTGGCAATCAGCGCGAGGCCGAGCAAGACAAAAGCGATGGCGCGTTCGATGTTCATTTTTTCGTCTCCTCGGGTTCCCGGCCGGCGACCACAGCCGCCGCTGCCTGGCGCAGCTCATCGGGCCAGTGACCCAGTTCGTAGCCATGCCAGGGAAATTTGGGTTTTAACGGCGGCAGGCCGATCTCATCCCAAATCGCACGCGCTCTCTCCATGTATTCTTTTCCCGGCAACGCGACGGGAGGGTAGTTCCATTTTTTTACCGCGTTGATGAGCAGCGCCGAGGAGCCATGGGGCTCGGGATAGTGATGATGCCAGCCCGGCTGCGCCGGCGACACCGCGGAGGGGTCCATCATTGGCCGCCGGCCGGTCACGGTTTGAATGTCGCGATGCGGCTGCACGCGAAAGACCAGCGCCCACATGACGGCGTCGAGATCATGGGGATCGATGTCCTCGTCGACGACGATGAATATTTTTCCGATGCCCGGGGTCAAGCTCGCGGCGGAGCTGAGCGCCTGCCAGGCGTGAGCGGGTTGGCGGGTTTTTAGCTGAATGACGAATAAACCCCAGCCGCCGCTCTCTTCGTGTATCGCCACTTGCTTGATGCCGCTGATGCCGATGTTTTCTTTTAGCCCGTGGTAAAAAATCGCTTCGGTGGCGATCTGTTTCAACTTGCTGCCTTCGCAGGGCGGGTGCGCCGCGACTAGATCGAGCAAGATCGGATTCTTGCGCTGGGTGATATGCTTGACGACGAAGCGGGGATATTTGCCGCGCCCCGCCATGTAGCCGGAAAATTCGCCGAATGGCCAGTTGTGATCCATGGCGTCCGGCAAGACTTCTCCCTCCAGGATCATTTCCGCCTCAGCCGGCACGTAAAGATCGGCAGTCCGGCAGCGCACCAGCTCCAACGGGCTGCCCACGATGGCACCGGCAACGGCGTACTCATCGACGCCGTAAGGAAACGTCGAGGCCGCTGCATAGATAAGATTGGGTGTCGGGCCGATCACCACGGCGGCTTTGAGCGGAATTCCCTTCTCCCGGCATTTGTCCAGGTGTATCCGCGAGTCTTTGCCCGCGCCCAGGCCGACGGAGATTTTTCCGCCCTTGCGGATATAGCCGCTGTAGATGCCGGCGTTGCGTTGCCCGGTCTCCGGGTCGGCGGTGACCCAAAGGGCCGCGGTCAAGCGCAGCGAGCTGTCGAACCCCGGATTGGACAGCGGCACCGGAATATCGTCCACCGCGTCCTCGATGCTACGGGTGATTTCTACTTCTTGTACGGGAGCTTCGGAGACGACGACCGGGTCGATGGGGTTTTTCTGCGCGTTCAGCCAGCGGTCGAAAATCTCGTCTTCTTTGCATCCCATGCCCAGGGCGTAGATGGCGCGCGAGGAAGCGCAGGCACCGGCGAGCACGGACATGCCGTATTTATGGCCCGTGACGCTGGCGACCTTCTCGAAGAGAAACGCGCGCCGCTCGCTTTCCGGCAGGCCGCGGAATTGCCAGCGCACCAGCGGGTGCAGCTCGGTTTCGCGGCAAACTTCACGCCGGATGCGAAACAACTTTTCGTGGCTTTCCAGTATTTCGATGTACTCTCTGAGGCTGCGATAGGTGCCCACGCTCGATCTCCTAATTCTTGTAGAGCTGCTCGACGAAGCCGGAGCGGCGAATTTCTTCGACGAGGCTCGAATCCCAGAATTCTTTTTCGGTGAACTTCGCAGCGCGCGGGTCATCCAACGCGGCCATGTCCAAATGAAAACGAATCGACTCGGGACTGGCGCGCAGATCCTTCTCGAGCCGGCGCGCGGTCTCGTCATAGAGATAGCTCATGGCGGCCTCGTTGGAATTTTGAAAATAGCGATAGAAAACCTTCAGCGACTCGTCTTTGTGGCCGATCATGTAATGGATTCCATCCATGTAGCCTTTGAGAAAATTGACCACCAGTTTGCGGTTTTGTTTCAATATCGCCGCCGTCGTATTGATGCCGCCGGCGGGAGTGGCGACGTCGAATTTAGTGAGCACCTTGAGCCCCTCGTTTCTGGCGATCAAGTCCAACGGGGGAAAAAGCATCGTGCCATGAATGATACCGGCCTTGAGCGCCGACAATCGCCCGTTTTCACCGCCGCCGATCTGTAAAAATTTCACGTCCCTGTCGGGGTTGAGGCCGTGATCGCGCAGCAGCTTGGCAAGGCGCGCGTAGCTGGCGTCCCGCCCGCGGGAGATCCCGAGCGTCTTGCCTTTTAACTCTTGAACCGCCTGGACCGCCGGCTGCGTCAACAGGGAAGAACCGAGCGTGTTCATGGTCACGCCCACTCTGACCACCGGCAATCCCTGAAGCAGCGCCGTGGTCACTCCCGAGTCCGAACCCAGGAGAAACTGCACGCTGTCGCTGATCAGTGCCGGAACCGCGCGGGCGCCGCCGCTGACAAGAATGGTCTCGACGTCGAGGCCGTATTTGTGCCAGATTCTTTTTTCCGCGGTGACCCAGGACGGGGCCAGACCGGGGGCTATCGCCGGGTAGGCAGCTCTGATTTTTTCCGCAGAATGCGCCGCCTTGAAAGTAATCAAGAGCACGACGGCGGCAGCGAATAAGTATCGGAGCCGCATCAAAACCACTTGCCGGTGAGAAAATGATTGATGTTTCTTTGCACCATGCGGTTCTTACCCAACGGCGCGTAGGCCCCGCTCATCATGTGTTTGGCTGCTTCTTCAGAGCTCTCCCGGCCCGCTTTGACTTCCACGGCGTGGCCGTAAAAATCTTCGAGGTAGTCGTACATCTTCTTGAAATAGGCGCGTCCCGCTTTTTCGCCCTCCACCGCCGGTCCATGTCCCGGCACGAGCTGCTTATAATGGCTCTCAAAGAGCGGTTTGAGCGCAGTGAGCCAGTTGGGGATATTGCCGAAGAAGGTGACGGGATGAACTTCGGTGTACAGTAGATCGCCCGCGATCAGAATCTCTTCTTCTTCGAAGTAAATTGTCGTATCGCCCTTGCTGTGGCTATGGCCGTTCTCGGCGCAGTATTTGAGGTGCAACGTCACGCCCGGCAGCGTGAGCTTGGTCGCATCGGCGAAAACAACGTCCGGCAAAGTCAGGCAAAGGCCCGGGAAACGCTCGTACAACTCCGGGACGGGCTTCATCATGCGCTCGAAGTCCGGCCCGCCTAGATCGCGCATGGCGCCGAGGCAACCGGCGCTCCCGACAATGGGGACGCCGCGCCGGCGGAAATAAAAATTCGCCGAGGTATGATCGAAGTGCTCGTGGGTGTCGATAAGATATTTAACTGCCGCGCAGCCGGTGAGCTTTAGCGCCTCTTCGACTTCGTCGATGCGGCGAATGTCGGCGTCGATGAGCACGGCACCGCCGTCGCTGCTCTTGATGATCCCGAAGTTCGTCGCGCCCTCCGGGCCGATGACGGCGTAGGAGGATTGACTGATTTGTTTGATCTCGGATTCCACAGTCTTTAGAATTATCCGATAGGCCGCGTCGTTGCAAGCGGCGCATGAGGTTGACCTGACCTGATCCCAGGTGCTATTCGCCTATAGGGATTGCCGAGCCTACACACGGCATGAGAAAGGACTTAAACATGATCAAAGAGGGCAAGTTCACAATACTCGAAACCCGCGGCGCGGTGGCGAAGATTACCATCAATCGGCCTGAGAAAAGAAATGCGCTGAGCCGCGATGCGATTCGTGAAATACTCGCGGTTTTCGAGGAGCTGCGCAACGACGAGTCCATTGCCGTTGCCCTGACCACGGGTGCGGGCGACGTCGCGTACTGTGCCGGGCGCGACTTGTCCGAGTTTCCGACCGAGGGGGGACAAAATCGGGGAACCGATCGTCGCAGGGAACCGCGCGCCTATCACGTGGCGGAAGTCATTCGGACCTTTCCTAAGGTCACCATCGCAGTCGTCAACGGCTACTGCCTCGGCGGCGGCATCACGCTGTTGCTGCCGCACGATCTCGCCATTGCTTCCGACAAAGCGCAGTTCGGACTGCCGGAGATCATGCGCGGTTTTTTGCCCTATCCGATCATCGCGACCATGTTCAAGACTCTCATCCCGACCAAGCTTGCCTTCGAGCTGATTCTCACCGGCAAGAACTGGGATGCGAAGAAATCGTTGGATGCGGGATTGATCAATCGCGTGGTGCCGCACGATCAGCTGCAAGACGAGGCGTGGAAGTGGGGCGAGGAGATCGGCAAGTTCGATAAAGTGACGCTCAAGTTCTGCAAGATGGCGGCGCATGCGTCGATGGAAGCCGCGAGCGTGCCGCTGGCAGCGGAGATTGCGTGGCTCATGCAGGAGGAGCATGCGCTGGTCAACCCGCGGGCGTACGCGGGGACGAAAGAGTTTCACAAGTAGTAAGGAGTGAGTCGTGATTATTGAGTTAGATATTTACCTTGGAAATGTTGGACAGAACGACTCCAGGAAAATATATCCCGCCAAGGCGCAAAGGCGCAAAGTTAAGAATATATTCCGAATTCTCTGAACTTGGCGTCTTTGCGCCTTGGCGGGAGACATAGTTTTTCCGATCTCTTCTTCGTTTCCGAATTTCAAATACTTTGGGCTAGTTTTTGTAAGAGAAAAGATTTCTGTATGAAGAGACTGTCGTTTTTTTTCATTTTGCTTTTCTTTTCCGCGGCCGCGCCTAGTCATGCCCAGGAGCGGCGCAAGATCAGAGTCTCCAACGCCAATTTCAGCTTTACCGCGCTGCCGCTCGTGGCCGCTCGTGAATGGCGGCTTTTCGAGCAGCAAAACTTGGAAGTCGAGATCATCCTCATGCGCTCATTCGCCGCCGCGGCGGCCCTCGCCTCGGGCGACATCGACTATGTGTCCGGTATCGGCCCGGCTTCCGTGGGCGCGACCTTGAGCGGCTTGGATACGCGCGCCTTGTGGTCGTCGACCAACAAAATCGCCTACTGGCTGATGGCGCCAGCGAAATTCAAAAGTCTGGCGGAGTTGAAGGGCAAGAAAATCGGCGTCACCGGTCTCGGCGGGACGAGCCATGTGGCGCTGGCGGCGGCGCTGGAAAAAAGCGGCCTCCGGGCAAAGGACTATGCCGCGGTCTCCATTCCCAATGCCCAACTGGTTGAGGCCCTGGAATCGGGCTTCATCGATGCTGCGTCGCTCAATCCGCCGACGATGTTTTTTGCCGAGAGGCGCGGCTTCAAAAGGCTGTTGGACATCGGCGCGCTGGTGGAAATGCCGTCCGGAGGAATGACCGCGTTGCTCAAGACGATCAGGAACCGGCCGGACGAGGTGAAGCGGGTTATCCGGGCGCTGCAAATCGCCAAGGGAGTCATGCTCAAGTCGCGGGAAAAAACCCTGGACGTGATTATCCGGATGCTCAAGATGGATAAGGAAACCGCCGCAGATACTTATAAGCTGGTGGAATCGAACTTCAATGACACCGGCATCCCCACGCCCGAAGGCATGGGCAACATCATCAAAGCGCTTAAGGCCGAAGGCCGCTTCACCGACCGCAACATTGCCTATGAAGAAGTGGCGGAGCCGAAATTCGCCATCGAGGTGGCGAGGGAGCTGGGGTACAAGGTGCCCTAGTTTTCCACCGGCGCGAAGAGTTCGCCCAACTGCGGGCGGTAGGGGATATAGCCTTGCTCTTCTGCGTACTGGACGAATTTTTCCAGAACCACCTGATTCTCCGGCGTCAAGCCGTGAGCCCAGGGGGTTGCACCGAAGGTTTCTTCCTCTTCTTCGAGAATCAGAACCGCCGACGGGAAAGCGAGCCGCTTGGCGTAGTCGTAGGATTTCCGGCAGAGCTTCTCCGCTTCCGTAAAGGCGTTCAGGAGACTTGAGACCAGCCAGGGATGCTGGTCGAAGAGCGACTGGCGCACGACCAGCGCGTGCGTGATCGGAAAGATTTTGGTCTTGCGAAAATATTCGTTGACCGTGGTTCGCGGGTCCTTGAAAACACGTCGTATACGCGGGTCCATGGCGCGAAACGAGGGCACGACGTTGGGCGGAATAAGCGCGTCGATCTCGCCGCGGAGCAGCAGCGCTTCGGTCGGCTCGTTCTGCACGGTGATTTTCACGCCCGCCGGCAGTTGGTAGCCAGCCCCTTCAGGCTCGGATGTGACCCAATGGCAATCTTCGGGGCGTACGCCGTAATACTCCTGCAGAATTCCCCTGGCCCACAGGCCAACGGTGAGCCGGTACTGATCCATGCCGATTCTTTTTCCCTTGAGGTCTTCGGGCCGGTCGATCCCAGAGGAAGCCGAGCAAAAGATGTAGGGGTGGATTTGCATCCGCAGTGGAAATATCGGCAGAGCGACGACCGGTTCTTTGCGGCGGCGGGCCATCATATACCAGGACATCGACATCTCGGCGATGTCGAACTCTTCGTAAACCCGCCGTAGGCAGGCTTCACCGGTCTCGGCCCGGCGCGGTTGTAACTTGATTCCTTGGGCCTGGACTTCTCCATTGAGCAGCGGGCGGGTGCGGTGATAGTCCGCAAGCATGAGGGTCAATTCTAAATCTCTTGCCATAACGCTTCTTTCCAGGGTCAGCGGCTTTGGCTAAGAACCTTGGTCAATATAGTTCCGGCAAAAAACTTTTCCGCGCCGCCGAACTTTTTTGCTTCCGCTTCGATGCGCGCGGCGGCGATGACGGCGTCGATATCTTCTTTGGAGATTGAAATCGAGTAAAGATCGGAAAACTGATAAACGGGCTTGCGCACCGTCACGGGATCGCCGAACTGGTTTTTTCTAATGATTGCAGCGGCGACCCTTTCTTTGTCGCTCCTAAGAAAATCGAGCCCGCGCTTCATGCCTCTCAGGAGGGCCGTCACCCCTTCCGGATCGGTTTCCACCTTGCGTTTGCTGGAGATGATCACGACGAATGGAAACCCCGGCAGCACCTTGCCGATTTCGAAGAGCACGGGGAAGCCTTTTTGCTCCAGCTCGATCCGTTCGAGGAATGAAAACGGCGAGGCGTGAATCCGTCCCGCCTCCAAGGACTGGGCGCGCGCCGGACTGTTGCCGACGCCGTAAAGGATCTTGTAATCGCGGTCGCGCACCAGGCCTTTTTTCGCGAGCCCTTCGACGGCGGCGTATTCGGCGATGCCGCCGGCGCCGGTGACGCCGACGATCTTACCCTTGAGGTCATTGAGCTGGGTGATCCCTTTGGCGCCGATCATCGTGTAATCCATGTACGGCTGCATGCCGCTGACAATGGTAACCGGCGCACCCTGGACGATGGCGCGAACCGCCGGCACGCCCGCCACGACCGTGTAGTCGACGTCGCCGCCGACCAGGGCGGCGATGGCGGTGGGCCCGCCGCGGATAAAAACGGTTTTGACCTCCAATCCTTCTGCGGCGAAGAAGCCAAAATCGATACCGACGATCAGGGGAAGGGTGCCGTTCAAGGTGGGAGTTTGGTATGCGAACGTTACGGGCCTGGCCGCGGCCGGCGCGGGACAGGCGGCGGCGCTCAACGCCAAAACCAAAGCTAATCGTGTAAGGACTCGTCGCATTCTTTTCCCATCCTACAGTTCAAGAGTGCTCTCGGCGAACAGCTCCTCGACCTTCATCTTCTTCGACGTCAGTCCCTGCTCATGGGAGAAATCGATGAGCGTCTCGATCATTTTTCGATTGCCTTTGACGCCGTACGGATAGGGGTCGTCGCCGAACATCTCTCGGGTCATCGCTAGATACTCGCGGCCGAAAAAGAGCGCCGTGGGAATGCTGTCGAGCAGCTTCGCGTTGAAGTGCTGCTTCGCCTTGACGAAGCCGGTGTAGAGGTTGAAGGCGACCCAGGGGTATTTTTTGTAGATGTCGCCGCGGATCGTGTAGGCGTGGTTCACGGGGAGAAAGCCCCATTTTTTGAAAAAGCGCCTCCCTTCAGCCATGCGGTCGGGAAAGAGAATCTTCACTTTGCTCCAATCGCCGTCCCCGCCGGGAACGCCGTGGGACCGACCGATAATGCTTGGCGTGCTCATCCACGGGCTATTGATGGCCGCGGCGTCGAGTTCGTTGTTCACTAGCATTGAAGCCATGCTCTTGTCGGGCGGAATACGCTGAAACGAGATTTCCGGCGGCGGTGCAAAGCCAGTGGCGCCACCGTGGCTCAGTTCCGCAGTGCGCTCCATATACCAGTGGACTTTGAACTGCGACACGCCGAAGTCGTGTTCGAGGATGCCCCGCTGCCAGAGCGCTGCGGTCTGCTGGTACTCGCCCACGCCGAGCCGTTTGCCGAGGAGATCCTCCGGTTTCTTGATGCCGGAATCTACGTGGTAGGAAATCTCGGTGTGAAAAAGGCGGCGGCTCGGGAAAACCGGAAGGGCGATCATGTCGAAGCCGCGCTCGCGGGCGATTAGATATGAGGACATCGACATCTCGCCAATGTCGAACTCTTGATATCGAAGCTGCCGCCAGAAAGTTTCCGACGGCGGCGAATAGGTGGGCACGATCTCGATGCCTTCCGCCTGGATCGTTCCGTTCATCAACGGATCCACGCGTTCATTGAATGCCGAAATGAAGCTCAATCGCAGTTTAGCCATTGTTTCTCCTCTGGTCCTCGTTGCCACCGATCAAGTAGGGGCACGGCATGCCGGCCCCTACGTCATGAATCAATCGTTTCTTCAGCGAACAGCTCCTCGACCTTCATTCGCCGCGGCGTGAGTCCCTGCTCGTGGGAGTAACCGATGATCGTGTCGAGCATCGCCTGGTTAGCCTTGACGCCGTAAGGAAACGGATCGTCACCGATCAATTCCCGCGTCATGGAGAGGTACTCCGGTCCGAAGAAAAGCGCTGTCGGGATGCGTTCGAGCAATTTCTCGCGGGCCAGCGCCTTGGCTTTGACGAAGCCAGTGTAAAGATTGAATGCGGCCCATGGATATTTTTTATAGATGTCGCCGCGGATGATGTAGGCGTGGTTGACCGGTAGAAATCCATGTTGCCTGTAAAAGCGCGCCCCTTCGGCTATGCGGTCGGGGAACAGCGGCTTGATCTTACTCCAATCGCCCCGGCCGGCGATACGGGCGGAGCGATCCAGAGCGTTGGCCTGGAGCACCCAGGGGCTGGCGATATGGGCGACGTCCAATTCATTTTCCAGGAGCGTCGACGCCAGGCTTTTATTCGCTGCGACGCGGTTAAAAGAGATTCCCGGCGGCGGCTTGAAACCGGTGGCGCTGCCGTGGCTCATTTCTTCGCTGCGCTCCATGTACCAGTGAATCTTGTATTGTGACACGCCGAAATCGTGTTCCAAAATGCCGCGTATCCAGAGCGCGGCGGTCTGTTGATACTCGGCCACGCCCAGCCGTTTGCCGGCGAGGTCCTCCGGTTTAGCGATGCC
>JAUYJC010000207.1 GCA_030688735.1 Deltaproteobacteria bacterium | reverse complement strand
CAAAATGTGCCAGTGCTTTGTCGGGTAAAAAGAGCGCGAGAGCTGCGAGTGGATCGAGGGTCATATGTGGGGGCCATGTTAATTGGTATGCCCTCAGTATACACGACCGCGCCCTTTTACCAATGCTTTTGCGTATGATCCATGATTTGGCCGCGTCGCTGGGTGTTGACCGACCCATTTGGATCATGGAATTCTGCTCTTGTCTTAAGGGCGGCTCGCCTTCGATCATCCGGTTCCCCAAAGCCGTCCGCGTCGAAGCCGAACACCGCCCGGCTCGCCTCAATTTCCCGTTTGATGATCTGCAGATGCTCCGTCCAGTCCTCGACCCGCAGGTTGAGCTTCGTCCACAAGTCGCCGGAGCACTCGCCTAGGTCTCCTCCCCGGCTGATGGCGAGGTTCTCGCACTCCGAATCCGCCAGCTGAACCAGAGCGATGATCTTCGCGGTCTTCGCGTCGACGACATCCGTCAATGTGTAGAACGGAACGTGATGGTAGCGAATGGTCTGCTGCAGCCAGAAAGGCAACTCGGCGTGGGTCGCCCAGTGCGCGCCAAATTCCGGGTGGTTGATGCCCATGCCGAGGGTCTCGGCCTCGACAGATGGAATACTCTTTTCGATCGCCAGCGACACCGTTTCCAGAAAGCGCTCTTTCCACCGGCGATAGAACAGCAGGCGCCCCAGATCGTGCAGGAATCCGGCGACGAATACGAGATGCGGCGCTGGATGGCCGATTTTCGCCGCGATCAGGCCCGCCATGGCCGCGCAACCGAGAGAGTGCTCCCAGAGTTGTCGAAGGGTAACCGGCGCCGGAGCGGGTTGCCAGGCTTCCTCCTTCGGCGGCGAGGACTCCATGCCAAAAAGCGATAGGCCCAATGCCAACGATTTCAAGTGATCCATGCCGAAGGTGCTGATGGCCTGTGCGACCGTCGATGGTTGCAGCGATAGACCCGAGGAAAACTTGGCGAGCTTTAACAGGCGCGCGCTGAACAATGGCTCATCAACGATTACGTCGGCGAGATTCTTGACCGTGGATCGATCATTTCTTGAAATTTCGACGATAGCACGGGATAACGGCGATAACTGGAAAGAAAAATTTCCCGAATCGCCATCCGCGCCCTGGGTCGAGCCTTCGCCGCGGTTACCGGCTGGTACGAAAAACTCCTCGGCTATCTGCTCAACTGTCCGACCTGGGGCATGGGTATCCAGTTTCATATCACTTACTAGTTCGGCTGAACTTCGCCAACCTTTAACTTTACCTAAAGTTTTCGGCAATTTCGGCGATTCAGGAAGCAAAGAGGTGAGAGCCAAAAGACTGTTTTGCCTTTTTTTTTACCCTCCTTCGCAGAAAGCCACGGGTGTAAACCCGTGGATGAATGCGAGGTGGGTACCCTCCGTAGCCTTGGCGCCCGGCCTTCGCAGCCGAAACGGCTGCTTCGGCGGAGTAGGCTAAGGCCGTGGGGCTCCACGCGACTTTCGGTTTCGGATCACTGCGCCGACGCTCGGCGGAATGGTTCGGCCGGCCGGCTCGCGGGCGCGGTTACAAGTGAAGCAATTGAGCTTAACGAAACAAATAAGGCTGTTTGAGCAGCCGGACAGAAAGTAAACGACCCTTGTGCTCACCCTCATTGGCTTCGTAATCGTCCTGGGCTCGGTACTCGGTGGCTTCGTTTTGGAAGGCGGGCCCATCGCCGTGCTCAATCAGACGGTCGAATTCTTGATCATCGGCGGCGCGGCCATCGGCAGCCTCGTTGCCGGCACGCCTATCAAGGTTTTACGCGCTCTGCTTGCGAGCATCAAGAAAGCCGTTTTCGACGCCGGCTACTCCAAAGCCGACTATATGGAAGTGTTCGCCATGCTCTATGAAGTGTTTTCCGTCATGCGCAAGAGCGGCGAGATGGCTCTGGAAAAGGATGTCGATGATCCGGCGAACAGCGAGATTTTCAAGAAGTATCCCAAATTTCTCGCCAACCACGCGGCTCAAGGCCTGATGTTGGACTCGCTGCGCCTGGTGATCAGCGGGTCGGCCGACGCCGATGAACTGGCGAACCTGATGGATGAAGAGATCGCCACCCACGAAGAAGAGGCGCGCCAGCCGCCGGGCGTGTTAGCCAAGATCGGCGATGCCTTGCCCGGACTCGGCATCGTCGCCGCCGTGCTCGGCGTCATCATCGCCATGGGCTCCATGGACCGGGGACCGGAGGTCATCGGCCATAAGATCGCCGCCGCGCTGGTGGGAACCTTTCTCGGCATTCTCTTGTGCTACGGCATCGTTCAACCCTTGGTGCAGAAGATCGAACTCATGTTGATCGAAGAGGCAAAATACCTGGAATGCCTCAAAACCGGCATTCTGGCCTATTTGCACGGCGCCGCGCCGATCATCGCGGTGGAATACGCGCGTCGGGTGGTCTTCAGCACCGAGCGGCCCTCGGCGCTCGAGCTGGAAAATGCCTGCCGCGGGAAGAAGGAATAAAAAAATCATGGCGGGAAAGAGCGCAAAAGAACCACAGCAGCACGGCAAGGAGGATAAACCCAGGATCATCATCAAGAAAGTGAAGGGCCACGGCGGCGGCCATCACGGCGGCGCCTGGAAAGTGGCTTATGCCGATTTTGTCACGGCGATGATGGCGCTTTTCATCGTGCTCTGGGTCCTGGGTGCCTCGGACAAGAAATTCAAGGCCGGCATCGCCCACTATTTCCGCGAGCCGGGAGTTTTCAGCGGGTCTACGGGCGTGATTCCGGACGGCGGCCAGGACAAACTCGGCGCCGGCATCATTCAATCGCCCTCGCTGGAAGTGCTCAGGGCGCAAATCAAGGAAGGCCTCGCTGGACTGAAGGATCTCATCAACATTCAGGATCTGGTGTCGATCAAATTGACCGATGAAGGCCTCTTGATCGAGATCATCGACAAGGAAAAACAGGCTTTTTTTGAGCTGAGCAGCGCCACGGTGAAACCGATCATGCGCAATGTTCTCGCGTTCATCGTCAAGGCGATCAAGGATACCCCTAACAAGCTCGTGATCAGCGGCCACACCGACGCCCGGCCGTTTCACAACGAATCGTACTACTCGAACTGGGACCTCTCGACGACGCGGGCGCTCAACACGCGCCGCGCCCTGGAAGAACTGGGCATACCCAGCGAACGCGTCGAGCAGGTCGTGGGCTACGCGGACCGCCAGTTGCGCGTTGCCAACGATCCGCTGAACTCCGAGAACCGCCGCATCAGCATCCTGATCAAGAAATTAGAAAGAGAAGAGAAGAAATAGCTAGCCCGGATTATTCATGGTACCAGGCAAAACCACTACAGCGTGTCGATAAGGGGTGAGACTGGAGGAGCGAAGGCAAAAAGGATGTTCAAGGTTCAATGTTTCAGGTTCAACGTTTCAATTCGTTCCCGACTTTGAGCCTTGAACTTTGAACATTGAACTCGGGATCTCCGTGCTTCGCTCCGGAGGGCTCGCCCCTTGATCGGTGTCACCTGTGAATAACCTGGACTAGCGCAGGCTTTCGATGCGGCGCTCGGGGCTGACCACATCCAGGATGCGGATGGCGAATTTGTCTTTGACGACCACCGCTTCCCCGTGGGCCATCAACTTGTTATTGACCAAGATATTGAGCGGCTCGCCGATCAATTGGTTCAGCTCCACCACCGAACCCTGGTTGAGTCTCAGCAGATTCTCGATGGTCAAGCGCGCCCGCCCCAGCTCCACGGTCACCTGCAAGGGGACATCCATCAAGAGCGACAGATCGACTTGATCCTTGCCTGCCTTATATTAGGTCTGTTGCAAATTATCATATTGGAGATCATGTTTATGTGACACCGATTTCAACAGCTTGCTGGGTGAGGACCATGCCTGCCTGATCCCCCGGAGGATCTCGCACAGACTGTCCCGACCAGCGA
>JAUYJC010000196.1 GCA_030688735.1 Deltaproteobacteria bacterium | reverse complement strand
GGCACCGAGGCGGCAAACGACTGCATGATCTTAGTCATTTCCTGCGATAGCTCTTCGGCGCTCGCCACCTTGGGCGAGTAGATCTCCATGCGCGTGCCCGCGAAAACCTGCACGTCGACTAGATCCGCGATTTCCACCAGGCGCTGGATGTTAGACGGCAGGTCCATGATGATCAAAAAATTCCCCCGCGGATAATCGACGATCTCGCCTCCCGATTGGAGAAATGGCGTGAGCACCTTTTTCATCTCGGACACCGAGAAAAAACGCACGGGCACGACTTGGAGTGCGAAACTATCTTCTTTCCCGGGTCCCACCGGCCGCGCCAATATCTTGCCGTCCTTGATCGGCGTAATCCGATACAGATTCCCGGCCTTGATCGCCACCGCGCCGTTCATGCGCAAGATCTGGTGAAAGATCGGCAACAAATCCTCGGGCTTCAGAGGTTCGGCGCTATTGATGGTCACCGTGCCCTTGACTTCTGGGTCGATGGTATAAGTCAGCCTGAGATGCTGGGCGATGATATGAATAATCTCGATTAAATCGGCTCGATTGAAATTGAGCGAGACCATGCCCGCGTTAGGAACCGAAGGCGACGGCAGCAATCTGCGCTGCGGCGGCGCGGGCGCCGGCGACTCCGCTGGCGCTGCTCCGGCCTGCTCACCGGTTCCCGCCCCTGGCTGCGGCCGAGCCGGAGCTTGTCTCGGAGCCGGCGGTTGCGGGAACGGCTTTGGTGCGGGGGACGCCGCCACCGGCGTTAATAGGCCTGGAACAGGGAACGGCTGCGCTCGTATCGGCGCATCCTGAGTCGGCTCAGAAGTCGGTTGCGCAGCAAGCACGAATGAGCATCCAGCCAATTGCAGCGAGATCAAAAATAGGGTGAAGCCCCTAATTGGCATTGAACCTCCGGCGATCATGAGTTAGGCACACCACCGGGGTTCGGCGGTGCCGGTTGTCTACGCGGCAGAGCCGGTATCACTCTTGGCACGACCGGAGTCGGCGGACGAGCCTGCACCCCCCGCGCCGGACCCGCGGCTGTCGGAGAGGACGGCTCCACCTTTCGAAAGTAGTCCAAAACAAGCTCCACCCGTGAGGCCCCCCTGCTGAACACAACTCGCCTATCCCCGACCTCGGACAAGTTGAAGCCTTCAACTACGTCTCCCTGCTTAACTCGCATAGGGCTCCCAGATTGCCCCGCACTTCCGGGTACTGCCGGCGCAGCTCCCGCGTCTTGCAAGATCGCCAGTCGACTATTCCCAATGATCGCCGTTCCCAGCAATATCATTCCACGGATTCTTTGCACGGCTCTTGAGTTGGCCTCGGACTCCCGAGTCGCCCCGGCCCCTCGCTCTGGGTCGAAAAGATTTTTGGTGATGATGATCTCTGTATTCACCGGTCGCTGCGCGCTGGCGTCAGGTTCAGATTTTTCGACTGTCACCGTTGACTTATTCTGTCCAGGGCTGGGCAAATTCCACGGGCCACGATTCCAAAGCAGATAGATTTCCAATCCGACCAAGCCCAGCACCGCGACAAGTAAAACGCTAAAGATTGAAGATCGCGTGAGAATTGGA
This sequence comes from Deltaproteobacteria bacterium, assembly GCA_030688735.1. Lineage (GTDB taxonomy): Bacteria > Desulfobacterota > Binatia > UBA9968 > UBA9968 > JACPFE01. Next base: position 15,249 of record JAUYJC010000196.1, on the reverse strand, counting down.
ACCCCCCAAAGTCGTCCTGTGCCTCGAAAGAGTTCTAATTTACTGCTATTTGCCGCTCAGGTCAAACTAAAAAATGCAATCATATGACCTTGTTATAGGTGGCAAAACGATCCCCGTTATCCCGATGCGGCAGACCCTACATGTATTCAAGCGACCGGGAGGCGTAATCACGGATTCGCGCTCTAAACAGATTGCGGAGGTTTGAGAGATTTGCCCGGGGTCTTCTAGAAGGCCGCGAAAACTGAGTGTCAGGATTTCTGTGGTATTAATGAAACAGAGACCGTACGAAGTTAGAGAAAAGGTTAAATCGGCTCCTTTGACCCAAGAGGAGACATCGCCCCAGGGAACGACTCAACGAGAGCCAGAACCAGGAGAGACAAACTCCTAACGGTTCGAACCTTGAGACAGAGATCCCCGGGCCTTGTGCCCTAGAGAGGGGCGCATCCCAAGTCAGGGTGACGGACTTTGTGCCGTGCCACGCATAGCAGGCAATCTCTCTTGGGGGGGGAAGGGAAGAGAGTCATAAGACAATTAGGAGCACTCGTGTGTAGGTGACTTGACATCCACATAGCAGGCTCCCGTAGCCTTGGCGACGGAGGGTGCGCTTCGGATGTGAAGCGCTACAGCGCGCCGGTCACTGAATTCAACAGTTTTTCGGTGAGTGGAAATCCGCCGTTCGTATCCGACACAATGAACTTTGAACATTGAACTTTGAACTGCTATGTAAGACTCCATGAAGCAGACGATCCGTGTCAGCGTCAACGGCCGGCTTTACGAAGAAGACGTCGAGCCGCGTCTATTGTTGTCACATTTCCTCCGGGAGAACCTCGGGTTGACGGGAACTCACGTCGGCTGCGTGGTTGGCGAGTGCGGCGCCTGCTCCGTGCTCCTCGACGGCAAGGTCGTGAAATCCTGTCTGCACTTCGCTGTCCAAGCCGATGGCCGCGAGGTCACGACGGTGGAAGGCCTGGCCAAGAACGGGGAGCTCAATCCGGTTCAAGAAGCCTTCGTCAAAAATTACGCTTTTCAATGCGGCTATTGCACGCCGGGCATGGTGATAACGAGCTACGCTCTGCTGCAGCACAATCCGAATCCCTCTGAGGAGGAGATCCGCAAGGCGCTGGCGGGCAATCTCTGCATGTGCACCGGCTACGTGCAGATCGTCGAAGCAGTGAAAGAAGCCGCGCGAGGTTCCAAGAATGGCTAAATTCGTAGGGAATCGCACACGCAGTAAAGAAGGTCCGCGCCATGTGACCGGGCGAGGGCTTTACACCGATGACTTCAGGCTGCCAGGCATGCTCCAGGCGATGATTTTACGGAGCCCGCACGCGCACGCGACGATTCTCTCGGTCGATCCATCGGAGGCGCTGAAAATTCCCAACGTCTTCGCGGTCATCACACCGGACGATGTAAAGACGCTCACCAAGCCGTTCAAACCGGGGCGCTACGCGGCGGGACTAAAGAGACCGATCGACGAATACGCCGGCGCAGTTGGAAAGGTCCGCTACGTCGGCGAACCCATCGGCGCGGTGGCGGCGCGCGACCGCGGCGCGGCCGAAGATGCTTTGGAACTGATTCAGGTCGACTACGATCCGATCCGCCCGGTGGTCGACGTGCGCGAGGCGATCAAACCTTCATCGGCCACGTTATTCGACGAGCTGGGGACGAACCTCGCTTGGCAGGGCTCGCTCCAATACGGCGACATTGACGCCGCTTTCAAATCCGCCGACCGGGTCGTCAAAGAAAATTTAAAAATTCACCGTTACAGCTCGACGCCCTTGGAACCCTTTGCGGTCATCGCCTCCTATGACGCCGGGAGCAAGAGGCTCACCGTCTGGGTCACGGCGCAGGTCCCCGAGGTCATCTACGACGGCCTGCGCGAAGCGCTCGGGCTGCAAGACGTCCGCGTGATCATTCCCGATGTCGGCGGCGGCTTCGGCCAGAAGATCCATCTGATTCGAAAATACGTAGTGCTGGTTTCCCTGCTCGCGATGAAAGCCGGCCGGCCGGTCAAATGGATCGAGGACCGCACCGAGCACATGATGGCGGGCGGCCACGCTTGCGCCCAGGAGTTCGAAGCCGAGGCGGCGGTGAAAACCGACGGCACGGTCTTGGGGCTGCGCTTCAAAGAATACGACGACGTCGGCGGCTCCATCAGCACACTGACGATCCACTTCACCAACAAGCTCAATAACCTGTCGAACACCTACCGGACACCGGCCATTCATATGGAAGGTTTTGCGGTAGTCACGAACAAGTGCCCGGTGATTCCCAACCGCGGCATCGGCAAGCCGGGCATGTGCTACATCTGGGAACGCATGATGGATCGGGTCGCGCAGGAATTGAACTTGAGTCCGATCGAAGTGCGACGAAAAAATCTGATCCAGCCGAACGAGATGCCCTACCGCACGATTAGCGGCAACGTCTATGACAGCGGCGATTATCCTGGTTTACTCACGACACTCTTGGAAAAACTCGATTACGACAAACTGCGCGAAGAACAAAAACGCGAACGCGAAAAAGGAAAGTTGATCGGCATCGGCATCGTCATCGGCGTGGAGCCGGGCGGGCGTAACGCCGCCCGCGACATGGCGATCTTCCCGGAAATGAAAGAGCCGCCCGGCTCCGGCGGCATCAACGGCGCGACGATCAAGATCGAGAAAAACGGCACGCTCAGCTTGCACCTTGGGTCGCCGAATTGCGGACAGGCCCATGAAACCACCACGGCGCAAGTCGCCGCCGACGTCCTGGGCACGACGCCGGATCAGATCAGCACCAGCATTCCCTTCGACAGCGATCTTTCTCCGTGGGGCGTCGCGGCCGCCAACAGCGGCAACAACTTTCACCTCTACGACATCGGGGCGGTGCACAGCGCGGCGACGAAACTGAAAGAAAAAGTTCTGAAGCTCGCCGCCCATGTGTTAAATGTCGATCCCGCGCAACTGACCATCGAGAACGGTACCGTGCAGATTCCCGGCTCAGCGACCAAGAAAGTGACCTTCGCGGAGCTCGGACGCATCGCCTACAACAACCAGCACTTGATTCCCGACGACATGGAGGCGGGTCTGCAGGCGACCTTTTACTACACCTTTCCACATGCCAAGCCCAATATCGTTCCCGGCGCCGATCGCCTGGTGCGCGCGCAGTTTACCTTCTCAGCCGGCGCCCATGCCGCGGTCGTGGAAGTCGACAAAGCGACCGGGAAAGTCGAGGTGCTGCGCTATCTGATCGTCGGCGACAACGGGACCGTGATCAATCCCGATGTCGTCAACGGCCAGGTCTACGGCTCCGCAGCCCACGGCATCGCCGTCGCCCTCGGCGAAGGTTTCATGTACAGCCCGGAAGGCCAGCCGCTGACCATCACCTATCTCGATTACGGCAAATGCTCGACGGTGGAAACGCCGAGGGTGGAAGTGATTCATCGCCCATCGCCCTCGCCTTACACTACGCTCGGGCAGAAAGCTGCGGGAGAAGGCGCCGCCATCCCTTCGCCTGCCGCCATCGCCAGCGCGGTGGAAGACGCCTTGACTCCCCTTGGAGTGAAGGTCAACGATCTGCCACTCACGCCGGAAGCGGTCTGGCGCCTGATCAACAAGAAAGTAGAGACGGTTCGGAGGTCTTACTAACGATGATTCCCGGCTCCTTTGAATACTTCGCGCCGCGTTCGCTCGACGAGGCGGTGAACTTTCTCGCGGCGCACAGAGAGGACGTGAAGATTCTCTCCGGCGGCCAGAGCCTGCTGCCGCTTATGAAGATGCGGCTGTCCAAGCCGGAATTTGTCGTCGACATCGGCCGGATTCCCGGACTCGACACCATCACTCAAGAAGGCAACCACATCGTCATCGGCGCCATGGTCACTCACGCGCAGATCGAATATTCGGACTTTCTCAATAAGAATTGCCCGCTCCTGCCCCGGACCGCGACTACCATCGCCGACGTTCAAGTGCGCAACCGCGGCACCATCGGCGGCAGCGTCGCCCACGCCGACCCGGCCGGCGACATGCCCGCTACCATCTTGGCGCTGGACGCCGAGATCAAAGTCGTCGGCCCAAACGGCGAACGGTGGATCAAGTGCCAAGATTTTTTTCTTGGGCTCCTGATGAGCGTCCTTGAGCCGGATGAAATCGTGACCGCGATCAAAGTTCCGGTCACGGGCAACGACAAGACGGCCTATCTCAAAGCCGCGCCGCGTTCGTCCGGATTCGCCGTGGTCGGGGTCGCGGTCCGGATGACGATGAATGCCGGCGGCACCTGCGACCGGGCTGCCATCGCAATCACCGGCGTGACGGACAAAGCCTACCGCGCCGGGCGTGTCGAGCAGATGCTGGCGGGGAAAAAGCTTGATGCGAAGCTGATCGAAAGCGCGGCCGCGGAGGCAACGCACAACATCGATGTCATCGAGGACATCAACGGCTCCGTCGAATACCGAACCCAGCTAACCCATGTCTACGTGGCCCGCGCCATCGAAGCCGCGCTGAAAAGCTGACTGAATTCCCTAGCCCTATCTCCGACCGGAAAATACCCGCGGTACTACCACCATCGGATAGTAACCCGGTTCCTCGACGGGACGGCGCTCCCGCGTATCGGTCGTGTGCACGATCCAGCCGTCTTTCGTCCGCCAAGTCCCGGCCGCCCGGGCCGTGCCCTCGCTCTCGATCAGCATCTGAATCGTCGCATCGCCGACGCCGGCCTGCTTGAGCTTGACGATCTCGTCGACGGTCAGGGCGTGAGCCACCGCAAGGGCCAGTAAAAAGAAAACGACAACGCTGAGAATTAGTCCACGCATAGAGAGACTCCCTTCTGCGATTTTGCGACAGAAACTCCTGTAAGCTTATTTTGAAAACTTTGGCACCGCAAGGCGGGGTTGCCCGTCATGGATGCCGCTTGGGTAGACTAAACCCGAATTCCACAGTTGAACATGAGCGAGGGGCGAACCCTTCGACTGCGCTCCGGACAGGCCTGGAGCGGCGAAGACACCCAGATGTGCTATTTCAGAGTCCTTTTCGCCACTCGGCACAATGCCTTATTATTGCGACAAACTTCGCACAACAGAAAGTTCTGTTTGGGGCTCAGGGGTAGAAAAACATTGTCTTCGCTGCGCAAGGTTTTCCCCTCGGTCATGGCGTCACTTTCCGACTGCGGAATCCGGAATTATTGACGCACCGGTGAGCCTTTGTTAAATGATCATTTTCGGAATACATTGCTTCACTACCAAATAAGCATCGCCGACAACATTTGAGAACCCGCGGTCAAAATATAGTCGACGATTGCCCGGGAGGTTTATGGACACGAGATGCGAAAGAGCGAAACTGTTTATCGTAACTGCGCTATTGATCATTCAGGGCGCCACCGGCGCTTGGGCCCAAGGGAAAAAGCCCGCCACTCTCGCCGAGCTGGCGTCATACACCGGTCCCGATCGCGAACAGCGTCTCCTGGCCGGGGCGAGAGCCGAGGGGAAGGTCGTTTGGTACACTTCGCTCGCCGGCAGCTCATACAAAGAACTTGCCAAAGGTTTCGAGACAAAATACCCCGGCATCAAAATCGAGGCCTATCGCGGCACGAGCACGGACATCATGACGAGGCTCAGCGCCGAGGCGCAAGCAAAGCAAATCCTCGCCGACGTTCTCGAGACCACAGTGCCTCCCTTGACCTACCTGCGCGAAAATAAACTGCTCCTCCCTTATACTTCGCCTTTTCTCAACAAATATCCGGCCAGCACCAAAGAAAGCGCCGGCCGCGGACTCGTTTACTGGGCCGTCGATCGCGAAACCTACAGCGGCGTAGGTTACAACACAAGTCTCATTCCAGCTTCCGCCGTGCCAAAGAACTACAGCGATCTTTTAAGGCCGGAGCTCAAGGGGAAAATTGGATTTGTCTCCAACGAAACCGGAACCCGAGCCGTTGGCGCCATGCTCAAAGTCAAAGGCGAAGAGTTTCTCAAAAAACTAAAATCGCAAGATGTCAGCCTGCATCCGGTTTCCGGGCGAGCGATGGCGGATTTGGTGGTTTCCGGAGAAGTTCCGCTCTCCCCGACTGTGTTCCGTGATCATGCGACCGAGGTCAAGAGCAAGGGAGCGCCGGTCGAGTGGGTCCCCATGGACGTGGTGCCGACCAATACCGGCGGCGTGGCAATCGTTGCCCAAGCACGGAACCCACATGCCGCAACGCTCATGGCTGATTTCCTCCTCAGTCCAGAAGGTGCAAAGATTCTCTCCGACTTGGAATATGGCAGCCCGTTAAAGCCGACGAGCTATAAGCTCTGGTACCCGGAGGCCGGAATGTCCATGGCGCAGTACGACAAAGCGATGGAACACTGGGATAAATTGCTGCGGGAGCTCGGCCGCAAATAGTGCGAAACGACGCCCTCCGGGGAGCGCCCGGTCTTCACCCGAGGTGATGCCTGCGGTCTCCCTTGTATCTGCACAACCGGCAATCGGTGCGCTGTCGAAGGCGAGGGTCAGGTCTGAGGATTGATTCTGCTGAAAAACCACGTTCACCCTTCGACAAAGCTCAGGGCGAACGGAAATTGAATTGATAAGATTGAGGACTTTCCGTTCATGCTGAGCCCGTCGAAGTATTCCTAGGGTTTTTCAGCAGAATCAGGATTGAGTTCTTTTGTTCCACAGGGAATCTGCAACTTGGGAGGACTGAGAGATGGATCCGGCAGAAGCGAAAGCCGTGTTGGGACAGTTAAAGGATCATGGCAGAGTGCGCCGCTGGTTTGGCCTTGGCGCAAGAGCCGAAGAACTGTTTGACACTTTCACAAAGATCGACGATTTGGGTGATTGGTGCGGCGAGTTCGGAAAACTGGCGCAAAGGTTCGAAGACAGCGCGGACGCGACGGCGGATAGGCAGGTCAAAGTCGCGAATTGTTTATCCGCGGCGGCCTATTTTCACATTGGTCTGTTAGGCACCTTTGAAGATAATGACATCAGAAAACAAGCCTACCGCTCGGTTGTCAGGGTTTATGATAAAGCGCGCAACCATTTCCGGATTCCAGCGGAACGGGTTGAGTATCCTTTCGGCGGTCTGAGCTTTTCGGCTTATTTTCGCAAAGCGTCGGGCGTCACGAAGCCGCCCTGCGTCATATTATTACGCGGGCTCGATGCCGCTAGAGAAATAGAGATCCACACGATTGCAAATTTTTTGCTGGAAAAGGGGCTGTCCACGCTAGCGATCGATACCGCCGGCCAAGGCGAAACCAGGTTTCAAGGAATGAAACTGCTTCCCGATGTGTCCGAATCGATTAGCGCCGCGCTGGACTATCTGGAGACGCGGACGGAAATCGACGCACATAGATTGGCGATCGTCGGGCAGAGCTTCGCGGGATACATAGCTGTGCGAGCGGCGGCACGGGACAAGCGATTCAATGCCTGTGTGTCTCTGGGCAGTTTTTATAGCCTGGAGGATTTCGAGATCATTCACATGCTCAAACATAATTGCATGTTGAATATGAAAGTGTCCGAGGCGGATTGGCCGCAAACCAGAAAACTGTTTAGCCTCGACGGCGTAATCGAGAATCTAACCTGTCCGTTTTTTGCAATTAACGGATCGGAAGACGTGGTCATTCCGCCATCGCAGACCGTAAAGATGTATGAGAAAGCTCCCGGCCCCAAGGAATTGAAAATCTATGACGGGGCTCCCCATTGCGTGTATTACGACAACAAGTCGGTACTCTTCCACATTGGGGACTGGCTCTCGGCCCAATTGCGTGGAAACTAAAAGTCGCCGGAGGAGATCCTAATAAGTCAGGTGACGCGATGACGAATAAAAAAATATCCGTAGGTCTCTTGGTTGCCGCGATGTTGTTACTGGCGGGAAATTACGCCTTGGCGGCTACGCTTCGCTTTGCGTACGCTTCCATTGCTCCACCGCTTTCGGGAGTATGGGCGGCGCAAGAGACCGGGGCATTCAAAAAATACGGTCTGGATGTTCAGCTTATTTATATTTCATCGAGTGCGACCAACGCCCAAGCACTATTAGGCGGCAGTCTGGAAGTCGCTACCCCGGGCGGCACCAGTGCGGTTTTACTCGCTTCACGTGGCGCACCGATCGTCGCCATTGGCTCCGTGATGAATCGCCCGCCCATGACGCTTTATGTGCAGCCGGAGATTAGCCGCCCGGAGCAGCTCAGAGGTCAAACGATTGGTATTACCCGATTCGGTTCGACTGGACATTCGGTGTCAACCCTGATGCTGCGCAATTTGGGGCTGACCCAGTCGGTCACCTTGCGGCCGGTCGGCGGCAACCCCGAGTTGCAAGCAGCCTTCGAACAAAAAATAATCGCAGGCTTTGTCAGCACGGTGAAACCCAAAACCCCCACGTGGCCGCTTGCGAACGCCGCCGATCTCGACATTCCGTACGCGATGAATCTGATAACCGTGACTCAAGATTTTCTCAGAGCAAATCCCGATACCGCTGAGCGGCTACTCAAGGCGTACATCGAAGGAGTCGGCGCCATGATCCGTGACAAAGGTCTGGCGACGAAGATCTTCAGCAAGTATCTCAAGCGCAGCGATCCCGGCTTCTTGGAAGAGACCTACTCAATCGTGTCTGGATTTTTGGAGCGGGTTCCCCGGGTCGACCCGCGCACGATCGCGACCGCCATCGAGATCGAGTCGATCAAAGGCGCGACGGCCGAGCAGTTGGCGGAGAAGCTTATTGACAATAGGATCGTGGATCGACTCGTCAAGGAGGGATTTCCGGAGAAGGTTTTCGGCAAAACCAAACGCTAACAGTCGTAGTTCAATGAGTGAAGCAGCGTTACAAGGCTATTTACCTGCTAGGACCTCCTCGAGCATGCTGAGATCCATAACTTCCCCGGCCTGCGCTTTCCGCGATATCAACTTATTCTGATATTGCGTATCCAAATGCTCTTGAACGCTTTGCTGAGCCATCCTGCCATCCATGGTCAACATGGGAAGGAAGTCTCGAATAAGAAGATGCTCGGTAAGTTCTCGGCTGAGCTTCCATTTAGCAGTGATATAGTCGATTGTTTTGGCTTTGTTGTTTGCCATGTACTCCATGGCGTCAACCAACGATGCGATCATTTTTTTGACCTGCTGCCGATTCTTTTCTATGATAGCCGTCCTGACGATTAGCCCTGCGTGGGGAACCAGGCCGATATCCCGGGGAGAGGCCAATTCGGTAAATCCCTTCTCGATCATGACCCGCGCGGTCGGAAGCGACAGCATAGACGCGTCCAAGGATCCATTAGTCAAAGCCATCACTCGGTTCGAATTAGAACCCGCCTGAATATAGGTAATTTTGTCGGCATCGATGCCAAACTTTCTAAAAATCCTTCTGCTCGCGTAGTACGGCGATGTTCCAAGTCTACTCAGCCCCACCTTCTTACCCAAGAGTTCATTGATTTTTTTAATTCGCGGCTGAGAAACGAGATAAAACGGTGGTCCTTTCATGGCGAACAGCACCGCCTTGATCGGAACACCCTGGACGGCCGCGGGCAGACCGGAATCGGTAGAGGCACTATAATCAAGCTCTCCGGCCGCCAATGCGGCCGTTCCTACCGGCCCTCCAATGAATATGACCTCGACCTAAAGCCCGCGTTTTTGAAAAATTCCCGTATCCTTCGCGATTAAATGAGGCAGGAAGGTAAAAGACACATCGGAAACGCCGAGTCTGGTTTTTTCCAGCGTTTGTGCATCCGCGCTATGGAATAGAAAGGGCAACAGAAGCGCGACGGCAATCACGCGGACGGGTTCAAAAATTCTTAGTGCAGGCCATTGGCGATTCATATGGCATCTCCTTAATCGGCATGATGCGACGACGCTCGGCAAGTTCGGTGGATACTACTCTCGGAAAACATCTCTAAGAGACGCCAACAGATACGTCATGTCAAGGGATGCAAAGGATCGATCAAATGCTGCGAACTTTGCCGATTCCCCAGCTTGATGGCAATCAATTTGCACGTTTGCTCAATTGCGCAAATCCGCAACGATAGTACGCGGGATCGTGCAAGCGACGATCTGCACCGACGGTGATTTGGCTACAGCGGCTTGATTTGCACCTTGCGGAATTTCACGACGCCGGCGCCATACTGAAGCGTCAACGGCCCACGCGCATGCTTGCTGTCCTGAACCTCGGCGGTGCGGGTTCCGTTGAGCACGACGAGGAGATGCGGGCCTTTGGCCGTGATCTCCATGATATTCCAGCGGCCGCCGGCTTTGGGCATGGGCGAGACCTTGGCGTGATTAACGATAGCTCCCGTGCCGTAAGAGGGGTCGGGGCGCTTGTCGAAGATATTCACCTCATAGCAAGTTGACGAGCCGGGTTTTTGCGGATCGGCACAACGGATGAAGATGCCGCTGTTGGCGTCGTCATCGACCCAGAACTCGGCTCTGACCTGAAAATCACCGTAGGAGTTCTTCGAGACCAGATGGCCACCGCCCTTGTCGGCCTGAAGAAGTCCGCCCTCCAGCCGCCAATTAGCTTTGCCAACGACGTTCCAGTTGTCCAGGTTGGACCCGTCAAACAGAGTGATCCAGCCCGCGTCAGTTTGACCAGACGGCTGATGCACGCAACCGCCTAGCGCGAGTCCGATAACGAGCAGCCCCATCGTGTCGAGATAGAAGCGTTTCATTGTGACCTCCTTCGACGTTGATGACGAGCGAGTTATTGCCGAGCTTCTGGATTCCGCGTCCCGCCGCAATAGCGAAGCTTGGAATCACGATAATAGAAGTGGGCACCAGACCAAGCCGGTTTGGTTGGAGAGCCCAATCGATGCGATATCGCCTTGTCAATGTCCATCGCGTTGTGTGTCGTGGTGTTGCCGGCTAATCGCTCAAAGCATCCTATTGCGATTTTCTCCCCCCGAGACTTGATCTTCAAAGTAGCGCGGGATACTGACGAAGGTAGAGTTTGCGCCGACAAAAGGCGCGCGGGGTCACGCTCCCGTCCCATGCCTTCCATTTCATGAGTTCCGGAAATCCCGATTCCATCTGGACCCGCGCCTTCGCGCTTCTTTGCGGGGCGCAGTTTTTGGGCTATGCCTCGCACTCGATGCTCGCGCCCGCCTTGCCGCTCTATGTGACCCAGCTCGGTGGGTCGCCGTTCATGGTGGGGCTGGTCCTTGCGGCGTTCGCCGTGACCAGCGTGATAGTTCGGCCGCTGGTCGGCCATTGGGTCGATCGCTGGAGCGACGCGGGAGTAATGAATTGGGGCTTAATGTTTCAAGGCGTCAGCATACTTTTCTGCTTCATGCCCTTTGCCGGCGCCGCCATGCTGGCCAATGGCCTAAGAGGCATCGGCTGGGCGGGGCTCAACACCGGCGGCTACTCGCTGCTCGCGCTCACCGCGCCTGAGACGCGGCGCGGCGAGGCCTCGGGTCTTTACAGCGGCGTCCAGGGCTCTCCCGCGATTTTATTCCCCGCCTTTGCTTTGTGGTTGATCGCCGCTCCGTTCGGCGGCTTTGCCGTCGTCTTCGCGGTAACCGCGCTTTTGCCATTCGTCGGAGCCGCGGTGGGTGGACTAATCTCACGCCACCTGCCACGGCCGGTTGGTCCCCCTCTGTCAAAAGACTCCACACCCTGGTGGCGGGAAATTTTTCGCTTCGTCGAGCGCGAAGTGTTTTTGCCTTCGCTGTTACTCTTTTGGTTGAATCTGGCTTTGCCGGCGTTCACCAACTTCAGCGTTCTTTACGCCGGCGAGCTCGGCATAGCAAACTTCGCCGGATTTTTTATCGTCGTGGGCTTGACCAGCTTGCTTGGTCGCCCTTTGCTCGGCCGGCTCTCGGACAAGATCGGCCGTTCCCGCTCGATCGCCGCGGGCCTCACCTTGCAGGTCATCGGCCTGATCTTGATCACCCTGGTCGCTAATCTGTTCGGCATGATCTGCGCCGGCGCCCTCTTCATGGCCGGCAACGCCATCGGCAGCTCGACGGCGCTCGCCTTCGCCGTGGAACGCGCCGATCCCATGCGGCGCGGTAAAGCGATGGCGACCTTCTCGATGGCGTATCCCCTGAGCTATGGTCTGGGCTCTCTGTTCATCGGTAGCGCCGTCGAAAGCACCGGCTACGTTGGCATGTATTTGCTCCTCGCCGCGCTGGAAGCTGTCGGCCTGATCTTAATGCTCATGATCGGCACGAGGGTAAACTCGAATGGGTCTGAGCGCCTCTGACTCCATGGCACACGGCCGGCCCGAATCTATCTGGACGCGCACTTTCATGCTGCTCTGCGCCGTCCAGTTTTTCGGCTACGGGCAGCATTTCGTCCTGCAACCGACCTTCCCGGTCTACATCACACATCTCGGCGGCTCGCCCGTCATCGTCGGACTGGTCATCGCTTCTTTCGGCGTCGCCAGCGTGCTCTCCCGACCGATCATAGGCTACTGGGCCGACCGTTGGAGCGAAACCGGTGTGCTTATCCTAGGGCTGCTCGGTCAGGCCGCGAGCATCTCGCTCTGCTTTATCCCGTCCGCCGGCGTGACAATGTTCGCCAACGGCCTGCGCGGCATCGGTTGGTCGGGCATGACGACCGGTGGCTACACACTGCTAGCGACCAGCGCCCCCGCCGCCCGGCGCGGCGAAGCGTCCGGTTATTACGGCGCCGTCCAGTCCTGCGCGACGATCCTTTTTCCCGCCATTGCGCTGTGGATCATCGACGCGCCCTCCGGCGGCTTTTACGCCGCGTTCGTTCTCGCGATGTCGCTGGCGCTCGCCGGCGCGCTCACCGGCGCGGCGCTGTCCCGGCAGGTGGCGCGCGCGCCGCGCCGCCGCCAGACCGAGCAAAGTGAATCCTGGTGGCGCGACATCGTCAGCGTCTTTGACCGCGATATATTGCTGGCTGCTACGCTGTTGTTTACCTCGCACCTCTCCCTGCCCTGTCTCACTAGCTTCGCCGTCCTGTATGCACGCGAGCTCGGCATCGGCCACTTCGGCTGGTTCTTCGTCGTCACCGGTGTTACCAGCGTGCTGGCCCGCCCTCTCCTTGGCCGCATCTCGGACCGCATCGGCTGCGGTCGCTCCCTCATCGCCGCGTTCACGCTGGAGAGCACCGCGCTGGTGATTCTGTCTTACTCCACCAGCCTCTTCGGGATGATGTTCTCCGGAGCACTCTACTTCATGGGCTCCGCCATCGGCGGCACGCGCATTCTTGCCCTCGCCATGGAAAATGCCCCGGTGGAACGGCGCGGCCGGTCCATGGCGAGCTTCTCGGTGGCGTTTCCGTTGAGCAACGGGCTGGGCGCACTGCTGAACGGGCTCGCCGTCGATCTGGCGGGCTACTCGTGGATGTTCATCATCGCCGCCGCCATTTGCGCTTGCGGGCTCGCGCTCACCGCGAAAAATTGGTCGCTCTTGAAGTAGCGCTTCGATTGAATCTGCCCGCAACGCCGGACTCCACTGCGAACCGATCGTGCAGCGTCTCGCGCGCGTGGCAACCCGGCCATACGACTTCTTGCACTCTCTACCTTCAATGGAGATAATTAACATTGTGCTGTTGTGAGGATCGGAGCGATTACAGAGATTGGCCTTTCTGGTGCATCGCGAGCCATTTAGGGAGTCTCCCGAAGGGAAGTGCGACAGGAGTCCTTTCTATCTATCGGATCGATGTTACGATTCTATTGATCGCCACCTTGCTGGCGATCGGAGTAATTACCGCCACCCTAACTGAAGCGGCGGCTGACACGCCCGGGAATATTGAACTGACAACGGCCAGTTACGGCTGGACGCAACAATAATTGTGGCCGCCGGAGTCAAGGAGGACGAGATGGAACAGGTGATTCTTCAGAGCCGAGTTGTTTTAACTGCGTTGCTGGTCGTCTTCGCCGGAGGGTGTGCTGCTAACATTCCGGGACAGCCGCAGCCACAATTTGACGCGGCGCGATCTTCGGGCGCCGCCAAGCCTGAGATGGCCGGGACCGGCGTAGCTTCCGGTCTTGTCGTCCATATCGATCCCAAGACCGGGGAATTCCTACCCGAGCCGCCGGCGGATGGCGTAACGCCGCAGCGGGCGAATGCGGTCAAAGCGCCAGCGCCCCAATTCGACTTGGTTCCCAGCCCGACGCCCGGCGGCGGCGTCATGATCGACCTACAAGGCCACTTTCAAACGCCGCTGGTGGCGACGATCGATGCCGATGGCAAGGTGACGATGAAGCATGAACTTAGGGCGCCCATTGGAACGGAAAACAAGTAAACCAGGAAAAGCTATGCGCCATACGGTATCGATCGTCGTGGTGAGCGCGCTCGTTGTCTTGGCAAGTCTTGTTTCTTCGCAGCCGGCGCGCGCGAGCGCGACATTCACAATTGTAAATCTGGATGGCCCAGGTGAAGGCTTCAATGACCCGACCGCGGCTGCTCCGGTAGGCGGCAATAGGGGAACCACCATCGGCCAGCAGCGCCTTAACGCCTTTCAGCACGCCGCCGATATCTGGGGAAATTTAGTGAACAGTCCGGTGGTCATTCGGGTCGAAGCGAAATTCGACCCACTGTCATGCAGCACAAACAGTGCGGTCCTTGGGTCCGCGGGACCGAAAACTGTGCATCGGGATTTTTTCCCGGGCGCGCCGGTGTCTAACACCTTATACATACGTGCAGGCCCAGGCGAATAGTCTCTTCGGCGGCGATTTGAGTCCGGGACAAAATGACATTAGTGCCACCTTCAGCAGCACCATCGGCACTCCCGGCTGTCTGCAATCCAGTGGCTGGTATTATGGTTTTGATGGCAATCCGCCGGCCGGGACAATCGACTTTGTGTCAGTGCTGCTCCATGAGCTCGGGCACGGTCTCGGTTTCTTGACTCCTGTGGATGATGGCATCGGGGCTAAATTTTCGGGGTTGGACGACGCGTTCATGCGCCATCTCGAAGACCATACAACCGGCAATGCATACCCCCAGATGACAAACTCAGACGCGTAGCCGCAAGCATAAAGACGGGAAATCTGCACTGGACCGGCGCCAACGTGGAGGCCGCCAGCGGAGTCTTGACGGCGGGCAGGTTGGGGACCCATGTCCGGATGTTTGCGCCGAATCCCGCGCAGCCCGGTTCCTCGGTGTCGCATTGGGATACGGCGTTGAGCCCCAACGAGCTGATGGAACCTATTTATACTGGCCCACTTCATGACGTAGGTCTTGCTCTGGAACTTTTCGCGGATTTGGGCTGGAACGTCGGTCCGACACTGCCTGAAGTGACCGTCGTCGCCACGGACGACACCGCCACCGAACAAGGAACGACGACGGGCGTGTTCACCGTGACCCGCACGGGAAGCACGGCATCGCCTTTATCCGTAAACTAT
>JAUYJC010000065.1 GCA_030688735.1 Deltaproteobacteria bacterium | reverse complement strand
AAATGCTTCTACGGTTGACTCAGCACGATGACCTTCGACGCAAGCCGATGGCCGCCTTCCAGACTTACTGGGGATTTCCACCCGGAAAGCGCCGCTTCCCCTACGAAATCTGGTCGTGCTGAGCTAACCGTAGAAGCATCTTATCCTAATATCCTCGCGACGGAAGCGTGGCCTTTCGCGGACTGGCTGACCCAGAGCAACGGGTCAGCCTGGTCTCCCCAGACACTGAATGGCGGGCCCGCATGATGAAGCGCCCGACGGTTACGAAAAGTGTAGAGAGCGAGCAAAACGTTTCAGCTCAATAATTCGGAAAAGGTGTCAGGCAATGTTTATTTGCCTATGACGAGGCTCGGTGAAATCGGTGTCAGAGTTGACAGATAGGAAAGATGAGCGCGCATGGGTCCAGCTCATAGTCTCACTCAGAGGCTGCGCGCGATGATTTTCGAGATAGCCGATGGCGAGCAGCGCAGGAATTCGGCGACAGCTGATCGTCGGTGTCCCATCTTAACGGCCTTCACCATGAACTCTTGGCGGACCGCAGTGAGTTTTCACACCTGCGTCGGCGAACGAAACATCTCCAATGGCAGGTTGGCCTTCACCCCTCTGGCGAGCCGCTCCGACGGAATCAACTCGATATTTTCCCCTTGCGTCGATGTCTTCTTCATCATGCGCTCTCGGTAATCCTCGACGAAGGATTCTTTCCCTAAACACGGCGTGGAGAGCGACGGGTAGAACTCCTCGTTGTGACCCATCTGACACGAATTCCGATTTCCGATTCGATTTCCGATTCCCACGATTTTCCGAATTCCGAATCGAATTCCGATTTCCTATCACCGGAATCCCATTACTCGGGCTTAACCGCAGCGAGGTTTATCAGCGTCTCTTCCCGCTGCGTGGGGACGCTAAACCCAAACCACTCAAATGCGCTGAGGTCCGCTCGACTCCACCAAAGATACGGTAGCGATATATTCTGTGGACCAAATACAAAACCGCGAGCCCGAATCATCGCCATGTAATCTTCAGCACTATGTTGCATATTCATCGGATGCCGAAAAAGCAGACGAATGATCCAAGAGTGAATGTAAGCACGCGTTGATTCAGCGAACAACAAAAGCCCGCCTGGTTTGAGTACGCGATAAAATTGCTGCAGTGCCATCTGCTGGCGCGTTAGATGGTGAAACGTCTGATGACAAAACACCAGGTCTACGCTGGCATCAGGCACATCGAGCTCCGCGATATCGCGATAACGGATTTCGATAGGAACAGTTTCTCTTGATGCTTCTCTCCGGGCCGGTGGAAGGCATCTTTCATCGGCATCTACTCCAATCAAACGCTCGGGCGAGAAATGCTCAATCAACAGTCGGAAGGACTTACCTTGCCCGCAGCCGATGTCGAGCACAATCGGATAGAACGCCTTACGTTCCGGAATCAATCGTTCCAAATCGTTAAGGGCTACGCGAAGCACATGCCTGGCCCAGGTTTGGGTACCGAGGAACCAAAAGCCAATGCGAGTTTCGGGTATGAAAGCTCTGTTAGGACCGGATTGAGTGGTCATCATGCGATGGTAATTGAATATTCGTATGCGGAGTCAAATTCGAGGCCTGATATTTGCTTTTCTCCACAGCGGAAACAATCTCGTCAATAACCTTCTTGATCTCTTTATCAATCCCGAGCCTACTCTCCATCCGCGCCACACTCCGACTTACACATGTTGCATCCCCCCCAAGGGTCTTGGCAAGTGCCGTGGCCGAAAGTTCCGTACAATTACGCCCAACGTAACATATAGCCTCTCGATTTCGGACCCGTTCACGACTTTTACCGGCTCGCGTCACCTCAACTCTTCTCCGTCCTAGCACGGCACAGGCTGCCCCGAGTAACGCCTCCGGCTTTATCTTCATGCGCACATAACCCGGAGTCTCGGCTTTCGCTTTAATCTCCTTCGCAAATTCTTTGTCCCCAAGAAACCTTCCCTCCAACACATCATAGTATTCTTCTTTGTGCCGGTCTCCTGTACCCTCCAATACAAACCGACGATAAAGCTTTCTTGCTTCGTTAACGTTTCCACTGAACTGTTCGAGCCCCTCCGTGCTGTCCAACCATTGCTGTCCTTGCGGCTTCCCCTATTAATAGACTAAAAGCGGATTTGCCCCATTTCGATCACTCTTTTGCGGGCCAAGAGGCATCGTTGCAAGGCTAAAAGCGAGAATTTATCTCCCGGGCGCCATGCCAAACTTCAGAAACCACCACGGTGATAGCGGAGCCGGACATCCCCGGACAGCACCATGCGGTCGAATCGGCGACGCAGCCAGCGCTTGAAGTGTGTCCGCGTGTAGGGAAATAGCAAAACCAGTGCGAATAGATCGGTAAGCACGCCGGGCGTGAGCAACAGAATGCCGCCGGCGAGAATCAGCACGCCGTCGATCAATTCCTCCGCCGGAATTTGGCCCTGCGACAGGCTTAATTGAATTTGCTGCAGAGTGCGCAAACCTTGCAGACGCGCCAGCAAAGCGCCCAGCACTGCGGTCATGATGACGAGGAGTATGGTGTTGAACCCGCCGATTTGGCCGCCAATCTTAATCAGGATGAAAAGCTCGACCAGCGGCACGATGGTGAATAGCAGAACTAAACGACCCAGCATGATTAATTAATAACTCTTTTCGCGTCCTTGGGCGATGCCTCGATGGAAACATTTGCAGGGGGCGATCCTGGGGCGTGCCTGAGTATTGACTTATTCACATGAGGCGAGTCCCAACGGTTCGAACCACAATCAATCATTCGATCTAAAATACATGTTCGATGGTCCGCTGGGAACCGCGCGGCAAGCGGTGCGCAGCAGATGGGGACGCTGCTCCCGAGATAGACAAACTCTGTCT
The DNA here is from genome assembly GCA_030688735.1 of Deltaproteobacteria bacterium. Classification (GTDB taxonomy): domain Bacteria; phylum Desulfobacterota; class Binatia; order UBA9968; family UBA9968; genus JACPFE01. The sequence continues at coordinate 1,417 of JAUYJC010000065.1, read as the reverse complement.
TCCAATCCAGAGTCCTTATTAACTAGCGTCGCGTTGGGTTCTCCCGACGCTGGACGGCACGGGTTCGATCCCCCTCGCCCGCCTCATTTTTTCTGACACCCAATCGTTTGCTTTCACCCACGGGCCCGGTGGTATCAGCTATCACCAGCTGCCCTCGATGACAATGAAAATTTCCGCTGACAAGGAACTGTTCGACTTGGGCGTTCAAATGGTTCCAGACGTTCAAAACGTTAGAGTGAGAGTGACCGGCAGGCTCCGCGTGTTCGGATTTCAACCTTGAACCTTGAACATGGAACCTTTGAACGATTTTACCGGCGGTAGAACTTGCTTATCCGACCCTCATCCACCCAGCTGTGAAAAACTATTGGGGTCCGAACCCGTTTCGTCTGGAATTGTGCAGCCACGCGATGGGACGCGACCGCCTTGCGTCGCCACTGAGAAGATGTTTATTACGATCGATCCCTTTCCAGCTGCTCCCGCTCGCGCTGCTCTCGCTTCTGCCTTAAGATCTCCAGCAGCCGCTCCTTCTCGCGTTGTCTTTCCAACCCTCTCTGCTCTTGCGTTCCCCCTAATCGATCGGTTTCGCCTTTGGTATCTTCGGGTCGCGGTACTTCGCGTTCCAGGTCGCGGCGTGGCGGCGGCTTGCCTTTATCTCCGAACAGCCAGTCCAACACTGGGCCGAACAACCATTCTTTGGCTGCGTCCAAATACGGCTCCAGTATTGAATCGCCCGGCCTTGCATACGGGAACCGGGCGCCGCCGTCGATCAAACGCATATCGAGAGCTGCGCGAAAAAAATCACCCACCAGCAGCACGGCGTTGTGCCCGCCCTGGCCCCAATAGTTGCTGCGCATGGTGACCCGCGAGTCGTTGAAGCCGACCCATGACCCGGCGACGAGCCGTGGATGCATCAAGATAAACCAGCCGTCGGTATTTTTTTGCGTCGTGCCGGTCTTCCCCGCAAGGTCGGCGCGCAAGCCGAACTGCGCTCTTATAGCTTGCCCGGTGCCCTGGTCGATTGCGTCGCGCAGCATGTTGATCAGATTTTCCACGGTCTTGTCGGACATGACGGGCTGATTCTCGGTCTTGAATTCGGCGAGCACATGGCCCTGTTTGTCGGTGACGCGGGTGATGAAAATCGGCTGGCGGTACTTGCCGCCGGCAGCGAGGGTGCTGTAAGCGGCGACCATTTCCAACGGCGTAACCGGACTGGTTCCGAGCGCTAACGATGGCACCTCGTCGAGCTTGCTTTGGTTGACTCCCATTCTGCGCGCAAGCTCGGCGGTTTTTCTCGGGCCGATTTCCTGCATGACCTGCGCCGTAATCGTGTTTTTCGAATAGATGAGACCCTCGCGCGCCGTCATCGAGCGCCCGCTCGGGGGAGCTAAATCGGCGGGGCGCCATACGGTGCCGTCCG
>JAUYJC010000171.1 GCA_030688735.1 Deltaproteobacteria bacterium | reverse complement strand
CAGGGTCCCCGGGCCTCATTGGTTAGTCCTTGGTCATCAACCATGGCCGGGTGGCGTCCGAGGCTCACCATCACGATCCGCGAAAAAGATTTGCGACAGCAATTCGCCCATCCGCCGTCCGGCTCGACCATATCATCTCTCGACGAGTACGCGGGGCCGAACCCCGACAGACCTCAACTCGCTCTCTATTGATTGTTTCGCCTGAGTGAGCTTCGCCAGTTTTCCTTCGAGCTGCCGTACGCCCGTTGTGCGTTCCGCAGAAGAAATGCCATCTGGCCAAATTCGGCGCACTCTCTCACCCACGATCGCGGTAAGCTGTTCCTGGAATAAGAAAAACAATAGTTGCGTTAACGCGCCGGTGAAGTGTTGTTCTGAGTTCACTCCCGCCAGATCATCATGATCTTTCAACTCTAAAATTCGTCCAGCACCTGCGGCGGCAACCGCTTGGCAACGACGGATTATTAAATCAGCCACGTCGTCTATGGCTGCCGGCAATCTTTTCAAGTCCGTGATGGCTGACTCGGTAGTTTTTATTTCATCGGTTGTCGTTTTTAGCACGTCGTTCAACCGCCGTTTTTCCTCGCCTATGATCTCAGTGAGAGTTGCCACATTTGCTCCTTTCTGTGTGTTCACTGCGGCCGGGAGCTGGGGGGCGTTTTACCTCGCCCCCAGCTCTACGACTGGCACTATTTCACCAGCCCCGGCGCGCGGCGCGTTAACTGGTCGGTCAGTGCGACCAGCGGAGGCGGGCGATCGCAACGCCCTGGCGCCACGTCGTTCAATCTTCAAAACTCACACCTTTCTCGCGCAAAAAATCTTTAGAAGCGTTCATCAAATGAATGGCTGCAAGGCGTCGAGCATCGAGCGGGATGCGTCTTTCCTTGATATCAATCACGCGAAGCTCTTCCTTCCGCAATGCGGCAGTGATGTGTTCAATCGTTTGCTTATAAGTTTCGGGACGCGTTACCTGCCTGCGATTTTCGGCCTCGGCCATCTGCTTCTTAAGGGCTAAAATTTTTGCGTTACTTTCATTAAGGCTCGTGGCCAGTTCGCCGTCTTCGATCGCTAAATTGTGAACGCACTTCGACAGGCGGCGGAGCTTTTCCAGATCATAACCACCATTTGAAGATTCTAAAAACACGGCTGGGCTCAAATCCGCCCGGCGATCGACGGTGGCGCCGACCTGCTCCAACTGCGAGTAAATTCCCTCTTCTTGCTCTTCCAGTACTTTAATTTTCGTCGCGTACTCGGCGAGCTGCAGGCGGCGATCCTCCTCGCTGATTTGATTTGGCTCAGCGAGTGATGCGAAAAACGTAGGCAGCTTGTTTTTAAACTCGTCGGCAAACGCCGCAAGGAGATTTCCAACGATGTGTCGAAAATCGTCGGTTACGTTTCCGAAGATGGGCGTTAAAAGATCGGCGGCGGTTTTTTGATCAGGGCTTGGAGTCGCGACAAAATGCCGCCATTCTTGAAAACCATCCTTCGCGATGGCGTCGATCGCCGCTGTAAAAGTCGCGACATTTTCGGCGACAGTCGAGGGTCTATTCGCAATGCCATTGGAGGCCGCATGCAGATCCGCCAGCTCCGCGGGGAGCTTTTCCAGCGTCTGTTTCAGATCGAAAAGAGCCGACTCGATTTTACTTTTTGATACCGCTTTCATTTTCTCCTCCTGGTTAGTTTTTTGGGATGTTTCGATCAATGGTTGCGCGGCCGCGTGGATTTCGCCATGAATCATAAATCCTGCGAAGATCCGCATGGACGGCGGATGCAACAGGCTTCGCGACGCTGGCCAACGTCTCCTCGATCAACCGCTCCATCTCCTTAAGTCGCTCGCGCGTTAGCGGCTTGAGATTCTCGATCGAGACACCCAACGGCGCGATCAGTGTTTTCATTTCTATTTCCTTTCTCTGCGGTTTCGATTGATTTGGAATTTTGCTCTCGCCGGCGCTGCAACCGGCGCTCTAGTTTGCGCTGGCGCCGCTCCTGCAAGCGCATTTCCCGATCTCGTTTTTCTTTCGAAATTCGCGGTTTCATTGCCTTACCCCTTCGCCATTTCCCGACGGGAGCGCCGGCTGAACGGCAAGGGATGCGATGACGTGCTCGTCGGGGTTCGCTGCATCGGCGATTCTATAAAACTGCATGGTTTGCTCTCCGTGCGTTGTGACCGTTTTGTGCCCGGACTATACGCAAGCATGCCCAATTATCATTCCCCAACGGCCTTGACCCGCGATCAAATTGCTGGGCATAATCAACCGATAGTGGGTGATGATTGGTGGATGGTCCATGACTGGAAATCGTGTGTACCCCTAATAAGGGTACCGGGGGTTCGAATCCCCCCCTCTCCGCCAATCGAAGATTCGAGGATAGAGGATTGAAGATGGAAGATAATGGACGATGGCCACCGAAGCGCGATCCGCTATCCTCGATCTTCGATTCACGATTTCTAAGGTGGATGTCGATTGCTGATAGTCAGGTCCCGTGCAAGGCGGAACCGTGAATCCCGTCAGGTCCGGAAGGAAGCAGCGGTAACGGATTATCCCCTGTGCCACGGGGCAACCTGGCTGTCAGCAATGGGCACCCCGTTTTAGATTAGGGTCGAGGATAGAGGATGGAGAATCGAGGATCGCATCGCGGTCTTCTATCCTCGATTGAGATTTATGAGTTACTTAGTTCTAGCGCGTAAATGGCGCCCGCAGAGTTTTGAAGACATTGCCGGGCAGGGCCACATTACGCGGACTCTCCAGAACGCGATTCGAACCCAGCGCATCGCTCACGCCTATCTTTTCACCGGGGTGCGCGGCGTCGGCAAGACCACGGCGGCGCGCGTCGTCGCCAAAGCCTTGAATTGCGAGAAGGGTCCGACGCCGACTCCGTGCAACGAGTGCAGCCATTGCCTGGAGATTACCAACGGGAGTTCCATCGACGTGCTCGAAATCGACGGCGCTTCGAACCGCGGCATCGACGAGATCCGCCAGATTATCGAGCATGTGCGCTACCAACCGGCCCAGTGCCGGTTTAAAATCTACATCATCGATGAAGTGCACCAGGTGACCAAGGACGCCTTCAACGCGTTGTTGAAGACCCTCGAGGAACCGCCGCCTTCGGTCAAGTTCATCCTGGCGACGACCGAGCCCCATCGCCTTCCGGAAACGATCCTGTCGCGTTGCCAGCGTTTCGATTTCCGCCGCATCGCGCTGCGCGAGATCGTGCAACGGCTCGACGATATTGCCAAGAAAGAAGGACTCAAAATCACTTCGGGGGCGCTGGTTCTGCTCGCGCGCGAGGCCGACGGCAGCATGCGCGATGCGCAGTCGCTGTTGGAGCAGGTATTGGCGTGCGCCGCTCCCGGAAGTGAAACGGGCGGGGCGCCAGCCGTCGATGAGTCTTTGTTGCAAGATATCCTGGGGCTCGCCCAGCGTCAGCTCCTCTACGATCTTTCCGCCGCGGTGTTTCGAGGCGATGCGAGACGGTGCGTCGAAATCGTCGCCGAGGCGGCTGCTCAAGGACGTGATCTCGGCCGGTTGTCGCGGGATTTGGTCGAACACTTTCGCAATTTAATGGTCGCGCGCTTGAGCGCGGAAAAAGCGGCGGCCACCGGGTCCCTGCTCGATCTTCCGGACCAGGAGATTGCGGATTTGGTCGCTCAGGCGCAAGAACTTTCGCTGGAAACTCTGCTCGATTATTTCGATTTCATGGCATCCGGGGACGAGGAGGTCGCGCGCTCGGCCCATCCTCGCTTCGCGCTGGAAACGGCGCTGATCCGGTTGGCCACGTTGCCTAAGACTTTGCCGGTATCCGAGCTGCTCGAAAGGCTGGAAAAATTAGCGGGACGCTTTCCCGGCACGGCGAGACCGGTGGCGACGAAACCGAAGGAAACGGCCGCTCCGGTTCAGCCGGCTACCACGCAGTCTACCAAATTCGAGGCTGGGGTTAGCGGTGATAAGGATGGGGCATGGCAGGGGTTTGTTGCCTTCGTCGGCAGGGAGAAAAAATTTCTCGCTTCGCATCTCCAGCCCTGCACGGTGCTCGATCTCGCCCCCGGCCAGTTGAAAATCGGCGTCACTGAGCGGCATCACATGAGTTACCTCGTCGACGCGGACAATTTTTCCGCGCTAAAGAGCTTGGCCAAACAATTCTTTTCCGCCAACATGTCGCTTACGCTGACGCCGTTGGCGGCCGATGCCGAAGCGACAGTGAGCAATAGCGCGCCCGCGGGCCAGGGCGAGGAGCGGAGCGAAATGGTCAAAGAAGCGCTGCGCATCTTCGGCGGGTCGGTCAGAACTGTGCGCAAAGAAACCATGTAGGAGGGCGCTATGGCGACAGGCATCGGCGGAATGGGAAATCTATTAAAGCAGGCCCAGGATATGCAGGCGCGGATATCCAAGATTCAGGAAGAGCTGGGCCAAAAGACGGTCGAGGGCTCGGCCGGCGGCGGCATGGTTCAGGTCACGGTCAACGGGCACATGAATCTCACGGCGATCAAGATCGAACCGGCGGCGCTCACTGGCGAAGAAAAAGACATGCTCGAAGATCTGATCCTCGCCGCGGTGAACGACGGCATGCGCAAAGCGCGCGAGATGGTATCCGCCGAAATGAGCAAAATCACCGGCGGGTTCAAAATTCCAGGACTGATGCCGTAGGGAAGATCGTCGAGAATTGAGGATGGAGGATAGATGATCGCGTTGGGAGAACGAGGATCGCCATCCTCAATTTTCTATTCTCCATCATCGAGTTTATTATGATCTACCCCGCACCCCTGGCCCGTTTGATTCAAGAGTTGTCGAAGCTTCCCGGCATCGGGGAGAAGAGCGCGGCGCGCTTGGCGTTTCACCTGTTGAAGGGTAACCTGGAGGACGTCGCGAGCCTGGCCGACAGCATCGGGAAATTGCGCGAACAGATAGGCTTGTGCCAGCAGTGCTTCGGTTTCAGCGAACTGGTTGCCCAGAACGGCGACGGCCCGCTCTGTTCGGTATGCCGCAATCTCCAACGGGAACAAGACAAGATCTGCGTCGTCGAAGAGCCCGGGGACTTGATCGCGGTGGAAAAATCCCAGGAGTTCAAAGGCCTGTACCATGTTCTCCACGGAACGATCTCGCCGCTCGACGGCATCGGCCCCGACGCGCTGCGGATCAAAGAGCTGATCGAGCGACTGCGCCACGGCTCCGTTCGCGAAGTAATCGTCGCCACCAATCCGACCGTGGACGGAGAGGCGACGGCGTTGTATCTATCGAAGGTGATCAAACCCCTGGGCGTTGCGGTGACCCGAATCGCGCGCGGGATGCCGATGGGCGGTGATCTTGAATACATCGATGTGGTCACGCTCGGCAAGGCTCTGGAAGGCCGAAGAGAAATCTAGCAGGCTGCTGAAAAAGTCTCATATGCCGATCGCCCTGAGCATGGTCGAAGGGTGCGCTCAATCGCCTCGCTCCGACGTAGTGGCTTGTAAAGCGCAAGGCGCAAAGAGCAAAGAGCAAAGGAGAACGCTTTGCGCCATGCCCTTAGCCCTTAGCGAACTTTCGCGCCTCGCCTCTGAGATCTTTTTGAGCAGCCTGCCGATTGCCTTAATGGTGGGTTTGCTAGTTCTTTCCGGTTGCTTGCCCATGGGACGGGATTTCGTCACGACCCCGGTGCGAAACATCGAGAACAACGTGACGACGCAAAGAGAAATTTTCAGCTACTTCGGCGAGCCGATTCGCAAGGGGCTGGAAAATGGCTACGAGACTTGGACCTATTCCTATCAGTATTACGAACTCGCCCAGCTCCGCGACTCCAAGGAGCTTTACGTGGTTTTCAACAAGGACAGCACGGTAAGAAGCTATTCGTTCAGCGCCAAATAAGAACTGCGCGCCTCACCGCTGAACGATTTCCCCCTTGGGCTCGGCATCGTTCCCCTTCGGTGCCCGTGACACTCTGTCACCGGCCATTAAATTCTCCACCCTGCGCCGGACTTCGTCGCGGACATCGCGGAATACTTTCACTATTTCGTCTTCGCTGCCTCGCGCCTCCGCCGGATCGCGCAGCGACCAATGTTGTCGCTCGACTTTTGTGGCCAACGTGGGGCACGCCTCCCCGGCCTCGCCGCAAAGCGTGATCAAGAGATCGATCGTTTCTATGGGAATCATCTCGATGCCTTTTGCGCGCTGAGCCGAAATGTCGATGCCAACCTCGTCCATGACTCGCACGGCGAGCGGGTGAATCTCCTTCAGCAGGGTTCCGGCGCTATAGATGTTCCATCCGTTAGGGGCGAGATGGCGCGCGAAACCTTCGGCCATCTGGCTGCGGCAGGAATTGCCAGTGCACAAAAACAGGATTCCTCGGGGCCGTCGATCGACCGCCGCGCAAGCCAACAACACCCGCACCGTCGTGCCTTTCCCGAGCGCGCTTTCGATTTTAAGCTCGCCGCCGAGGGCTTGGACGATATGCTTGACGATGGCGAGGCCGAGGCCAGTGCCGCCCAATTCCC
>JAUYJC010000163.1 GCA_030688735.1 Deltaproteobacteria bacterium | reverse complement strand
TTGGTTGGTCCACTATGGGTTGCACTCCATCGCTGTCATCGGTTCACGACGGGTGATTGCCGCCGGAACGATCCACTGGTCGCCAAGAGTGTCAGCGACGCCGGCGGTTCTCAGCGGGCTAACGTGCCGCATCAGGCGCGGTGGGCGAGCGCGGACGCTTTACAGTCCGCTGCGAGCCCGACGCCCACCGCCGCCTGAATGCGGTTGTTGGGCGGCGCTTCAATTCCGCGACATGCCGTCCTCGTTTCTTGCCCAATCGCATCGCTGCCCGAGGTGAACACGCTCCAGGACGAATGGCTTCCACGGGGTCTTCCGTTTCCGCTTATGCTGCACGTTCAGAATAGGCTGTTTCTCGAAGATTAGAAGCGCTTCGACGTCGTTGATTACCTTGGCAGCCTGATCAGGCGGAAGGTGCTCGATGGCGATACGCTGATTACCGTAGCAGATGTCGAATCGGGAGCAAAGTCGGAACATTACGCACTCATCTGGTGAGTTCGCGTACTGCGCAAGAAGAGAGAGCACAGTGCGGTGCTTCTTGAAGCGTTGCCGAATCTGAAGGCGCACCGTTTGTCCGATGTAGGCGCAGGTAACTCGGCCGCTGCTGGAGTGAATCTCCCACCAGTAAAGCGGCGAACCGTAAGGAATGCGATTGTACTGTTTCCGCAGAGCCTCACCGCGAGCACTAGAGGAGTTGGCCTCGATTTCAGTGATAACCGACACGAATGGCATCGACCGCACCGAGAAATCCGGTTCACGCGGCGCTGTGAATTCCAGATGAACCCTGTAATGCGACGCAGAAGACAGGTCTCCAAGGTGAGCTGTCATCTCATGTCCGCCCAACTATTGAGTATACTGCCGGCTCTTCCCGCAGTGTATTCGGGAGATCTGTGATCTGAGAAGAGCAAATCTGCCGCAATATCCATCATTAAGTCACGCCTTGTCAATCTCTCTCCCCGACAAACGCCGCCCATGGGGCGGGGTATCCAGATATCAGTCCGCAGTGTATCAGGATACTGGCGTGCCCCATTGCCCAGAGAATCGTCTCACTTCCTTTCGCACCTACCGGCTTTCCAAAACCTCCTCAGCCGAAACAGCCACTCCGGCGAAAGGTCCGGTTTAACAACTACCGTGCCTGTCACCTCCCGTTGCAGCCGGTTGCGAATTTCCGGGGAGTGTATACAGCAATTAACAGGTGACATGAGACAAAGGCAGAATCTGCCGCCATGTCAAGGATTGACGGAGTGGTCGTGCCGGATTGCCCGCGTCACATGGGACAGCCGGAGTTGCGACCGGCGTGAGGACCGCCATCAATCTATTCCCGGGCACCATCCGCGACAGCCTCTAGGCCGAAGGGATCACAAAGGAGGTGCCGGTCAATCAAGTTTTCGATTTTTCGTATTTGCCCGCGCGGTGAGAGATAGACGTGAAACGCAGAAATTCAGACGCGGGCCGCGTTTCGAAGGAATTGAACGATTGGAGCGATTTGAACGTTTTGAACGACCTGAACGATTGGGACGGTTGGAACCGCCCGGTAGTCTGCTATTTAAACTCCGGCATCACCTTCTCGGCGAACAGCCGGATGTTTTTCAGCGACATTTCATGCGGCAAGCCGAAATGAAACGGGCTGGCTGCGCACAGGCTCCCGATCAGGCCGCTCTTTTTTTCTTGAGATTGAACTCAATTTGATACCCGGCAAGCTCGGCCAACTGAAAGAGTTGGGCAATCTGCTTGGATATCCTATTTTCTTGAAGTAACCGCATCACTTGAGACGGTGATGTGTTTAACGCGTCAGCGACCACGCGAACGGACAGTTTGGATTTGCCCAGCCGATCTTTTAGCGCTCGTTTAAGCTGATTGATCGACGACCAGTCGTAGGTCGGATCGCAGTAATAAAGGACGAAGTCGGCGGGAAAATCTCCCGTGGAACCGTCTTTAAGAGCAAAGGAGGCGGCTTGGTTACCCAACTCTTTATCAATAGTGATCACTGAAAAACAATTCTTGCGACTGATCTTTTTGCCCCGAAAAACCGAAAAGGGAAGGTTGTATTTTTTCGTTTTCCTTCCTTCCTGAAGAGTGATTTCGAGTACGTTCTTCTGGTAGTTGGGGGTAATCTCCTTGAAACTGGGATTTCTCATATCAAACCGTCCTTCCGCAGAGCCTCAAGAGCCCGTCGGGCCTTGGGCGTCAATTTCCCTTCCATCACCGTCCAGTTCTCGACGTCGAACTTGAGGAGGCGTTTGCGGTCTTCAAATACGTGAACATGTTCTGGATCGTGGTCGGTGGAATAGGACACAACGATGATACCGTATCGTTTCCACCGACCCATGAACAACTGTACCCCGATCTGGATACAGCCGTCAACCCCCGAGGCACGAATCCACCCTGAGCCCGCGACGGCACTTTCGCCGATTCAGCGTTACGATCATCGGTATGGTCGCGAAAAAAGGGCGGGGTTAAAACCGCCCTTTCTCTTTCTTCGCCTTTTGCGGTTAAATTATTCTTCGTGTCCTTCATGCTACTATCCTCGAAAATTGGCGTGGCTTGCGCAAATTGTTCCGTCGCCCGTAACCCTCCAAGACGGGGATTTACTCGCGCCAAGCATGTCCTGAGCCGGGTCGAAGGGTCGCCAAGACGCCAAGAAAGAGTCGTTGTCATTTCGACCGAAGGGAGAAATCTTTATTAGATCCCTCGCATGCGCTCGGGATGACGGCCCTCCGCCCGTCACCTTTGCGCCTTTGCGTCTTTGCGCGAGATATTCCGACTTGCCGTTGCGGTTTTGCCGCGCTGTGCGCTTCGTGGTGAATTCCGCAGTTTTGTTCCGATTTGAACGACTTGAACGTTTTGAACTGCTTGAACGTCTTGAACGGCCCGAATGTTTCGGGGCAAGAGAACGATCAACGGTTGAAGGGTAGGCAATTTTCCTTATCACCTTGACAGCCTAATCAACGACGCGGTACATGGGAATCGGTTGTTCCCTTGGAAAGAGGATCATCGAATGGAACTGGAACTTGTCGATTACTCCCTTGAAGAGCTTCGGTGGGGCGAGCGCACGGCTTTTAACGGGAAATCCCTTTCCATCTCCGTCGCCGATCTTGAAAAACAAATCGAGGAGCTATCCCGCGGCATTCGTATCGATTATCGCCTCGCGCGCCCCGGCGAATCGACGCGTATCATCCACGTTTTGGACACGGTGCTGCCGATTGCAAAGTTAACCGGTTCAACTCTCACCTTTCCCGGCTTCGATGGTCCAGCAGAACTCGTCGGCACCGGGCGAACAACGCGCATAACAAACCTGCTCGTGACCATTGCCGGTCGCTTTCCCCATCCAGAGCTTATGACGCCGATTGAGAAGCCGCGGGAGGGGATCATCGACATGGCGGGCGTCGGCGCCTCTTATTCCTATGGATCAGACTATTTCCATCTCGTTCTTTCGCTGACTGCCGATTCGTCGGTCTCCAACGTGTCCTTCGACCAGTCGCTCAGACCTATCGCGCTTCGATGCGCGCGCTTTTTGGCGCAGGCGGAGAAAACGGGAGGCGAGCCCGAAAGGAAGACCGTCGCCTTGAACCAGGTCGACGCGCGCCTCCCGAAAGTGGTCCTTCTGTACCAGGTACAAAGCCAGCTTACTTGCGCGCGAACCTTTTATTACGGCGAGGAGGTCTCGAGAACTCTGCCGACATTCGTCCATCCGGCCGAATTCTTCGACGGCGCATTGGTCAGCGGGAACTACAAGAGCGAGCGCAAGATCCCCACGTCTCTACACTGCAACAACCCTTTCATCGCGGAGCTGCTTGAGAGACACGGGAAAGCCTTGAACTTCCTGGGCGTCATTCTTTCGCGCGGCTACAATGGCAGTTTCGAACAGAAAAAAAAGATCGGGCTGTGGGTGGCCCGCCTGGCAGGCAATCTGGGCGCCGACGGAGCCGTCGCACTCATGGAGGGAACGGGCAACGGCACCGTCGATTTCATGCAGACGGTGAAGGCGTGCGAAGACGAGGGCATCAAGACCGTCGCCGTGCTCCACGAATCCAATGGCCCCAAGGGTTACGAGCGCCCTCTTGTGGACCATCCGAAGGAAGCCGACAGCATGATCAGTCGGGGCAACGTTTCGGAAAAAATCTATATTCCGCCGCTCGCGACGGTGATCGGCGGCGCGGATATCGATCTTCACCTAAAGGCGACTCACGATCCACGCCTGCCATTCCTTTTTGACCCGACGATATTTTTCGGCTCTTACGGCAAGATGGGCAGCAGCGGATTTCGAGCGGTTTATCAAAATTAACGGGTCTTCCGGGATTACTTTGAAAGTCTATTCACCACAGAGACGCAGAGTTCATAGCGCGGCACAGCCGCAACCAAATCGGAAAGCAAGGATTCACCACAGAGAACGCAGAGTTCGCAGAGATTTTTTATTTCAAACTCTCTTTCTCTGAGTCCTCCGCGCCTCCGCGGTGAGTTTTCAATTTCATCGCAGCTTGCGAACAATTTCGACTATTGTAGTACAGAGGTTATTTTCTACTCCTCCTTCTCCGCGACCTCAGCGCCTCCGCGGTGCTATTTGCGAGTCCTTGCACTGAGATAGCGTTGGCCAGGTTAGCCACACAGAAGCCTGAATATCCAAATTAAGGAGATCCGGACATGGTCAAAGTTCTCCACTATTTGAATCAGTTCTTCGCCGGGATCGGCGGTGAAGAAAAGGCCGGCCAGGAACTTCTTTTCATTCCCGGCCCGGTGGGCGCGGGGGTCGTCATCGAAAACGAATTGAAGGGTCATGGCGTGGAGTACGCTACCATCGCCTGCGGCGACAACTACTTTCACGAGGAAGAAGAAAAAGCCCTAAGAGCGATGGGCGCGGCGCTCCAGCGATTTCAACCGGACGTTTTTCTTGCCGGCCCCGCCTTTAATGCCGGCAGATATGGCCTCGCCTGCGCCAAGGTCTGTAGCTGGGTGCGGGATAACTGGAGGATACCCGCGATCACCGGCATGCACAAAGACAATCCGGGAACCCAAGAGGTCGGCCGGCATGTCTTCGTCATTCAAACCGGCGCCTCCGCCGCGGCGATGCGAGAAAGTTTGCAACGTTATACGTTGCTCGTCGAGCGGCTGCTCGCTGGAAACGAAACCGCGGTCGAAAACTTCCGCGCCGAGCACTGCCTGTCGATCCCGCGGCGCTTTACCGTGAGATCCGACGCGCCGGATTATGTCCGCGCCGTGAATCTCCTCCTGACAAAACTCGCCGGTCAACCCTATGAGAGCGAGATTCCCCGAGTCGAAGCGAAGCGACATTCGATTCCCAACTTGACCGGCAGCTTGACCGACGTTACCGTCGCCCTGGTCACCGAAGGCGGTTTGGTGCCGAAAGGGAATCCCGACCGTCTCGAGAGCTCGCGCGGCTCCAGATATTTCAAATATTCGTTAAATGGGCGCGAGGATTTGAGGCGCGGCGAGTTTGAAGCGATGCATACGGGTTACGACACCTCCACCGTCGACCAGGATCCTGACCGGATCGTCCCCCTGGACGCCATGCGCGTTTTGGAGAAGGCCCGAAGATTCAAGAAGCTCCACGATTACTACTTTGTCACCACCGGCACCGGGGCGATGCCGAGTAAAATGGAAGAAATCGGCGCCGGCATTGCCGAAGAGCTCGCCAGCTCCGGTATCGGCGCCGTCATTTTAACCGCTACCTGAGGAACCGGCACGCGTAGCGGCGCTACGATCGGCAAAGAAATCGAGAAAAGGGGAATCCCCGTGGTGCTCATCACCTGCCTCTCCAACGTGGCGGCGCAGGTGGGAGTAGGCAGGATCATGGGCGGGAGCAAGTTTCATTATCTGGTGGGACAGCCGGAGCTGGCGCCGGAAGAAGAGCTTCGCTGGCGCGTCGGCCTTATGGAGAAAGGCCTCACGGCGCTCGAGACACCGGTGCAAGAACCCAAGATATTTTAAAAACCGAATTTCCGGAATTTCCGGGGACAGCATACAGCAATTGACAGGTGACATGAGCCAAAGGCAGAACCGACCACCATGACAAGGATTGCCTGAGTGGTCGCGTCGGATTGCCCGCATCACGTGGTGCCGCAGGAGTTGCGACCGGTGTGAAGACCGTCATCAATCTATTCCCGGACACCATCCGCGACAGCCTCCAGGCCGAAGCAATCACGAAAGAGGTGCCGGTCAATCAGGTCTTCGATTTTTCGTATCTGCCACCGCGCTAGTCTAGCCCGATAAAGAACGGCCCGATCTTTTCCGAGATCGGGCCGTTCAAACTCAGAGCAAGCGACGCAACAGCCTACTGAGCGTGTTTCCTAGCGGCGGCGTCGAATGAAAGGATCGTAACTTCCAAAGCCGCCCGGCGTGCGGCCTTGGTTGTAATACTGGTCGAGATAGGTGTTTGGATTTCCCGGAGTTACTCGACCCCTGTTGGGGTTGAGATTCCCGGGGAACTCGTAGTTGTTGTAAGGGTTGCGATCAGGATTGGTTCGCAGGTACGGGCTGACGTAGGTTCCGTCGTTGCGAGTGTAGCCCCTCACCCACTCCGCGTTTGCCTGAGATAACCCCCCTAGAACCAAAACCGCAGCCAGAAACATCGCTTTTTTCATATGCCCTCCGTTGTGTTGATTTTTTTGTCCGTTCGAATCGAAGGACTACTGGGAATTGATTTTTCTTCCAATCTCGATGGGCATTCCCCCTGTGAGTCGGAACCCCAAAAAGCCTAATCGCTTAAATTTCCGAAGAATTTCGTATTATTTGAACCAGCATTTGCGCTATGATTTGCCAGGTCTCAAGGGATGAGCGACCAGGACACAAAGCTATTGGCCCTTCTCGAATCGTGCGTTAAGGGAAATGAACGAGCGTGGCACGTCTTCGTTGGCGATTACGGAAAGGTCGTGCGGGGCTGCTTGTCGGGTTATTTCAGGGGCAACGACCAAAAGATCGACGACGTTACCCAGCAGGTCTTCATAAAGTTGTGGAGGTCGGGTCTGAAGGATTTCCGGGGGACGAACCGGTACCAGTTTCTGAGCTATCTAAAGCTCATAACGATCAATGAAGCGAAAACATATCTCCGGTTAACCGCTGGGCACGGTAAAGAAATATCCCTTGATCAAGACCCGCCGTCCGACGATCCTAGCCCCGGGACTGAAATCCCCAGCGGGGCTCCCAACCCTGAAGAACAGACCGTCGCAAGGGAGGGTGTGGACCGAGTGGCAAAGCAGTTACAGGAGCTATCTTTGGAACACCAGCAGATATTCCTGATGAAGGCGAAAGGCTATAAAGATAGGGAAATAGCTGAGCTTTTGGGAATACCCGGCGGCACGGTAGCGTCGAGCTACTCGCGGATTGTAGAGAGACTGAAAAAGGCGTTAATAGAAAGCTAGTTGGGTCTCTAGCCCATGGAAGAAAATTGCACGCTGGGTAGTCTTATCTAATTGGGGACGAGCCTTTATGGAAACATCGCCCGAGAAAGTCGCCGCCGATCTCTT
>JAUYJC010000161.1 GCA_030688735.1 Deltaproteobacteria bacterium | reverse complement strand
GGATGCTCGACCAAATTGAGCAAACCATACCTCCCACGCTGCGACAGCAGCGCCATCGAATACTCGACTCAGCATCATCCGACCACATACCAGAAACCGGGAATCCAGCAAGGTTCAAAGCTGGCTGAATTTCTACACCCTACCCAGCATCCCAAAACGGCGAATGATCGCTCAGTCGAACCGCGGGAATGAGCCAACCCTTGCCGGGCACGGAAAGGGTTTCAACCGGAAGATTTGGGACCTGGCGCAACTGCGCCGAAAACTTCCTCAGCAGCGCGCTGGAGTTCCAGTTGCCGATGACGGCGATAAAATCGCCGCGGTCGGGATAAAGCCGCGCCAGTCCGACCGGATACTTCTGGCTGCCCGGACGCGAATCCGCGTACCCGACCATTTCCAATGAGATCATGCCCGCGACTCTCTCCCCTGCGGCCTTGAGCTTCTTGGCGAAGGCCGCGCTGCCGATCATGTTAAGCTCTTCGAGGTTAAAGGCACAGAAGAGCACCTGCGAACGCAACCGCTGCGAAGCCAAAATCCGCGCGGTTTCCAACAGAAGCGTCACACCGCTGGCGTTGTCGTCGGCTCCGGGGCACCCCTCGACCGCGTCAATGTGCGCTCCCAAGATGACCAGCGGTCCGCCCGATCGCGTGCGCGGTCGCGCAATGAGATTGCGGAAAGTTCTTCCGCCGTAGGAAAAGAAATCGCTCTCGACGTGAAGGCCGTAACTTTCGAATTCCTTCTCGACAAAGGCCTCCACCGCGGCCAGATGATGTTGCCCGCTAAAGGGGCTTCTCTCGCCGACGATCATTTGCAGATTGCGGCGTAATCGCTCGGCGTCGACTCTTACATCCAGGCCTGAAATCGATTCAGATTCTATTGATTTTTGGCCCAAAGGGTTCCGCTCGTCTTTCCAATGCAGTCCAACGAATGACACATTCGCTCTCTTGACTGAGGCCGGGGCTACGGGCTTTCACACGACCGTGAAGGCAAAGTTAACCTGGGGCTAGCGCATCATCTCTCCTGCCACCGCCACTACCCCTTCCAACGAGGGCAGGAACGGCCGCTCGTCCCAATAGGGAAGGAACTGGTCTGCGCCTGCGATGATGCGTGGCGCCGTTGTAAGCTTACCCGCCGGCAACTGGTCGAGCAAACAACGAACATACGGCGCGTAGCCCGAGCACGGCGGCTCATCTTGAATGATGAGCACGCGGCCGGTCTTGCTCGCGGATTTGAGAATAGTGTCCTTGTCCAGCGGCTTGATGAACCCCAAGCTCACAACTTCCACCGCCTGACGACCACCATGCTTCGCCATCTCATCGGCAGCGTCTTCAGCTACCGCCGCCGCGCGTCCGGCTGCGATGATCGTTAACCGATCTCCACTACGGGTAATCTGCGCTTTGCCACCGGGACTGTTCTCGGTGATTTCACCGGACCGCGTATGAATCGACCGATCTTCGAAGAACAGAGTGGGCGTCGGCCGCTCCAACGCCTCACGAAAACTCCAGTAGGCCTCATTAGCCGAGCCGGGCATAGTGATATTCAGGTCGGGGACATTGTAAAACCAGGAAGCGCCGACCTCGTTTCCTTCCGGCCCGTGGCCGCGGAAGCGCGCGATGGGCAGACGAATGATGACGGGGCAATTCAACCGACCGTTGGTCAGATAATGGAGCTTCGCCGCGCTCTGTACGATCGCCATGTGGCAGACCGAGGCGATGTCCGCATAAGCGATCATCACAACGGCCTTCCATCCTTTCATCGCCGCCCCCACGGCCATCCCCACCATCGCGCTCTCGCTGATCGAACAATCTCGCACGCGATTTTCACCGTAAGTTTCCGCGAGCTGCTTGAGCGCATGGCCGGCGAGGTTCTGGCCGATAATGATCAGCCGCGGCTCCTCGCGCATGGAGTCTTGCAGCGCTTTCGCAACGGCGTCACGGTAACTAAGCGTAAGCATCGGTTGGTCTTTCTCTTCCTTTGCGTTGAACAGGTAAGGGGTAAGGGGCAAAGGGTCTCAGACCCCTTACTCCTCACCCTTCACTCCTTACGCTATTGAAAGCATCTTCGATCCGCTGTTGTTCTTGCTGGCTCAATCGCTCCAATTCCTCGGCCGAAGCCAACTCATTTCCGATCAACCATTCGGCCATGCGCTTCAATGGATCGCGCTTCTCCCATTGGGCCAGGTCGTTTTCAATCCCGCCGCGCACCTCGCCGAAGTGGGAACTATATAAACCTGCGCGAAACGTCATGCAGTCCAAGAACACAGCCTGACCGTTTAACGCGGTCGCGCGCGCCCAACGCGCAGCGTTATAAACCTCCAGTGCATCGTTGCCGTCGACGCCCCGAGTGGCGAAGCCGAAGGGCTCGGCATAGGGAATCAACGACTGCGTCTTGCGCACCTTTTGCCAGGGCGTGGCCATCTCCCAGCCGTTGTTTTCACAGACCAGAATCAGCGGCAGCTTCCAAATGCCGGCGACGTGCATCGCTTCATGCAGATCGCCCGAGCCCAGGGTGCCGTCGCCGAAAAACGCCAAACTTACTTCGCCTTTTCGTTCCAAGTGCATCGCCAGCGCCAGCCCCGCGGCCATCGCGAGGTGGCCGCCGATCATCGTCGAGCCCGGCATCACGCCGCGCTCCGGCCAGGAAGCGTGATGCGGCGCGTCGCGCGAATCCCCCGCGGCCAATGGGCTATGGACGAATTCGCGCAGCTGCTCGGCGACGCTCACCCCCATCGCGACCATCGCGCCGCGCGTACGGAACGATGGGATGACGGCATCTCCTCTCTCCAGCGCCAGGCAGCAACCGATGGCGATAGCCTCCTGCCCTTTGCTCGGAAATGTCTGCGCGGACATTTTCCCTTCATGCTCCCAGCGCACCAGCGCCTCTTCGAACAAACGGGTGGTAAGCATGTTGGCGTAGAGCTTCCACTCAATGGCGCTTCGGTTGCCGGCGTCCGGCGTTGTTTCTGTCGCTGTCATTCAGCTTCTCCTTTTCACGCGGGAAAGACGATGCACGCGCTTGGCGCAACCGAAAAACTCACCGTCTTGCCTACCGCGGGTATGCGTGCGGGGTGCGCGCGCACGCGCACGGCCGTCGCGCCGGTGCGCAGGATCACGTCGGCCGAGTTGCCGAGAAAAGTCACCCGCGTGACCACCCCCGCGCCGTGGTTCGTTTCGGAAACGGCGGGACCGTTGCCATCCAGGATCTCTACGTTCTCGGGACGGAAGAAAAGCAGCGCCGCCGTTCCCGGCTGCCACTCGACGCTGCGCCTGGCGGCGAAAGACCCGATAGGCGACTCCAGGAGCATTTCGTCTCCGGGTCGATTACCGCTGCATTGAACCTGTGCCGGAATAAAATTCGCCGTGCCAAGAAAGTCCGCGGTTATCTTATGCGCCGGGTGAACGTAGAGATCCGCCGGCGCGCCGACTTCGAGGAGTGCGCCTTCATGCATCAGGCCAACTCGATCCGACAGCGCCAGCGCCTCTTCCTGGTCGTGGGTCACATACACCGTCGTAATGCCGAATGACTCTTGCAGTGATTTGAGCTCGAAACGCATCTGCTCGCGCAGCTTGGCGTCGAGGTTGCTGAGGGGTTCATCGAGCAGAAGAATTTCCGGCTGGGCGACCAGAGCGCGCGCCAGCGCCACCCGCTGCTGTTGCCCGCCGCTCAAGTTGGGCGCTAGCCGATCCGCTAATGCACCCAAGCCCAGGCGTTGCAAGATTTCATCCACCTTGATGTTGCGTTCTTTGCGGCTGCCCTCGCCGGCGAGGGGATACTCCACGTTTTCGGCCACCGTCATATGCGGCCAAATGGCGTAGGACTGAAAAACCATGCCGATGCGGCGCCTTTCCGGCGGCACGAAGGTACCGTCGGCGGCGTTGAAGACGGCGCGCTCGTTGATCAGGATCTCGCCCGTCAACGGCTGTTCCAATCCCGCGATGCAGCGCAGCGTCGTCGTCTTGCCGCAGCCGCTCGGACCGAGTAGCGTGAACAGCTCTCCCTTGCCCACCTCGAAGGACACCCCCCGCAGCGCCCGCACTTCCCCCCTGGCGCCGGCAAACGACTTTTCCAGATCTTTGACGCGAATCACTTTCGCTCCTCTCAAGAGTTAGAACCGCGGCGCAGATACGAAACCGCCTGGCCGCCGAGGAGAAGCAGCGCCGATAGAAGAATCAAGATCACGCCCAACACCGCCGCGTCCGCCGTCTTGCCATTTTGCCACATGCTCCAGATCATCGTCGAAACCACGACGGTGTCCGGATTGTAAAGCATCAAGGCCATCGAAAGTTCCTGCATGGCGTGCACCGCGACCCAGAGAAACACGTTGATCATGGCGGGCGCCAAAAGCGGAATAGTGATTCTGCGCAAGGTGCGCGCCCACGGCGCGCGCGCCATCTGCGACGCTTCCTCCAGCTCGCCGTGCACCTGCATCAGGGCGGAGGTCATCGTCCGCGAGCTATAGGCGAGGTAACGGGTCGTCATCGCCAGCGCGATGATCCACAGCGTGCCGTAAATCGGTATCGGAAAGCGGACGTAGACGAAGATAAAGGCCAGACCGATGACGATACTGGGCACGCATTGCGGCAAAAAGGACACCGTGGCGAGATAATGCGAGAGACCGTCCGCCGCTTTTCTGCGCCGCACGACGAACCAGCTCACCAGCACCGCCAACAAGATCGTCGCCACCGGCGTGACCAGCGCCAGCACGGTAGTATTCCAAAGCGCGCGCACAATGCTGCCGTCGCGCCAAATATTTGCGTAACCTTCCAAGCTCACGCGGGCGAACGAATCCGCCGACGGAATAGCGTAAAACGGCTGGACGCTGGTCCAGAGCAACATCAGAAAAGGCAGGACCACGGCCAGCGCCACGTAGAAAACGCAAAGCGCCGTGGCTGGCGCCGTCCACGCGCCCAAACGAACTTGGCGCGGCCGATATCCCTTGCCTGTGATCGTCGCGAACCTTTCCTGGTGCGCCGTTAACCGCTGGTAAAGCCACATGAGCAGCAGCGCCACGGCCAATACCGTCGCCCCCAAAGCCGACGCCAATCCATAATCAGGCAAACCGACTTCCGAATGGGTCGCCCAGTAAATTGCCGTGCTCAGCACACGGATGCGCGCGGTAAAACCGAGCAATCCGGGAATATCGAAGGATTCGATGACGACGATAATGTAATAGATCAGCATGGCGAGCAGCGCCGGGCGCATGATCGGCAGCGTGATGCGCAGCGTCGTCTGGGCCGCGCCGCGTCCCGCCATCGCGCTCTGTTCCTCCAGCGACGGGTCCATGGCGCGAAACGAGGCCGCTATCATGAGAAAGGCCGACGGCACCAATCGCAAGCCCTGAACGAAGCACATGCCGGTAAGCGTATAGATATCGAAAGGCCCGGTGTCGCCGGATAAACCAAGAACGCCGCGCAAGACGACGTTGATGAGACCGATGCGCGGATCGAGCAATTGAATCCAGGCGATCGCCGATAGCAGCGACGGAATCGTCATCGGCACGAGAATGAGAGTGGCGATCCACCGGCGCGCCGGGATGGCCGTGCGTTCCAAGAGCCACGCCATGAGGACCGCCATTGGCAGTCCCACCGCCAGCGAGCCGGCGGTAAAGAGAAACGTGTTGAGAAAAATCGGCAGCGTTGACGGACTGGTGAAGATCGCAACGTAATTGTCCAGCGTGGTGACGGTCGATTCGAACGGCAGCTTATCTTCCGTGCTCTTGACGCTGGCGTAGAGCAGCATGAGCAGCGGCACCAGGACGAGGTAAGAGACCACGGCGATAGTTAAGCCGAGAGTCAGGCTACGGATGGAAAAACTGCGGGCTAACGACCAACGTCTGATCTGAGCGTTGTTGGCGAGGGTGGTCGGCGCTACGGTCATTGTTGTCTTCCGGTTTAAAGGCGCCGGCGGGGACCTCAGGGGTCGGCGCAAGACTTAGTTCAACGTTCCGGGTTCAAAGTTCAACGATTCGGAGCAAACTCGGCACCTTGAACGTTGAACTTTGAACCCGATAGGCCTTTACCGCAGCGCGCCCAGCATCTTTCCCAACTCGCGCTGAATTTCGAGGATCGTCGCGAAGGTCTTATCGGTTTCCAAAATGACCGCCGGTTGAGCGGCCCTGATTCTCTCGGCGACCGCGCCGATGGCGGTTCTGCCCACCTCATTGGCTTGGCCGGTGGTCGCGTACCTAATATTCTGCCCCTCGGCGGTGCCCATCCAGCCGGCAAAAAATCGCGCGGCATTGGGATGACGCGCAGTTTTGAGAACTCCAACTGCCGAAGTCAGCACCGGCAGAGGCGAAACGGGAACCCAGTCTACCGCCGCTCCCTGTCGCTTCAAACGCTCTATAGTGTAGGCATAGGTGCCGACCGCGATTGAGACCTGGCCGCCGGCAAGAGCATTAGCGACGGTGGTGCCGCCCTGAACGATAAGGGGCTGCTGGGAGAGTATTCTTTTCGTTAATTCCGCCGTCTTGGGTTTGCCCCACTCGGTGCCGAGCATCGCAAAGGGCACCAGGCGCGCTTCGATGATAATTTTTCTTCCCTTCCATTTGGGATCGGCGAGATCCTCCCAGCCCTTGGGCGCTTCCTGTGCGCTGACCATTTTGGTGTTGTAGGCAATCGGCAAGGTTAGATTGTAAGCGCCGACAAACCGCTGATTGGCATAGACCGCGTCAAGGCCAAAATCTTTTTCCCATCCCGGATAGGCCGCCAGCATATCCCGATCGATCAAGGGCCGCAGCGCGCGCAGCGAGCCGGACTGGATGATATCGACAGCAGCCGGCTTGCCGGCCTGGCTTTCGGCGATGATTCGCTGGACGAGCGGCTCGGGAATACTCTCGAAGTGCTCGATCTTGATGCCCGGGTACTGTTTATCCAGAGCCGCTTGCATCCGTTGATAAATAAGCGCGTCCGTGGGGCCCCAGATGACCACGGTGCCCTCTTTCTTGGCGGCAGCGTAAAGCTGCGCAACGGCGTCGCCGCCAGCACTCTTACCTTTGTCCTGCGCGAAGCCGGCGCTGGTGGCCCAAACGAGTAAGCCAAGAATGATTGGGGCAACCGCTACGGTCCGGGCCGATTTCGTATGATTGAGAGCGTCTAACATTGCTGATCTCCTCTTTGGTCCTGTTCAAGGTTCAAGGTTCAACGATTATACCGGCTGATTGCCGCGAATTGTATGGCGCGCCAGAAAATCTTGCAGCGCGTGCAGCGCGCCGTCGCCGTCCCAAAAGGTCATGTGTTTGACCTTGGGAATCAGCGCCAGTTCGCCGCCGGGAATCAGATCCGCCAACCGCCGCGCCGTGCCGACGGGCGTGCTGCCGCCGCGATTGACGTCGTCGGCTTCGCCGCAGAGAATCAAAGCCGGCACCGTGACCATCGCTGCGTTCGCCAAAGTGTCCCAGGTCTGCCGCGCCTGGTAGTGATGGCGGTGTTGTTCGGGACTCGTCTGCCTTTGCCAAAGCGCGTCTGAAAGCGCTCTAATGACTTCGGGGCGTTCCCGGAAGAATTTCGGATTGAATGCCATATCGTCGTTTTCGATATGGCCGCGGATGAAACGTTCGAAGCCATGCTTGCGGATCTCGTCCTCATCCGCATTTCTGGCTTGCCGCGGCCCGCCGTCCAGCGCTTTCACGCCCGCGCCCGCCCCGGCTATCGTCACCGTCGCCACCAGATCGGGCCGAGCGATAGCCAGTGCCTGGACGATCTGTCCGCCCAAGGCGAAGCCCACCGCGTGGCAGCGCGAGATCTTCAAATATTCTAATAGTCCGGCGCAATCTTGGCCGAATTGGCTGATAGTGTAGCCGTCATCGGGTTTGCTGCTATAACCTGTGCCGCGACAATCAAAAATAATCGTCCGGTAACGCTGTGAGAGAAACGGCACGACACCCACGTTCCACGTGTCGCAAGGCCACCACGAAGGCGGCGCGAGCAGAATGGTCTCTCCGTCTCCTCGTTCTTCATAGTAAATTTGAATATCGCCCAGATTCGCCGAAGGCATTTTTACCCTCCACCCGGATAACACTGCTAACGAGATATCACAAAACCACGCCCACCCCCAACTCCACGGGTTATGATCGAATCGCATTAAACACGAAAAGGAGTAAACGCGTCAAACAATTTTTTGACGCCCTTTGGAGAGCATTTCTCTGCCAATCTTGGCGCTCGACGGCGAGCTGTGGCATCTGTCTCCTTTTGCCGACTCCGGCAAGGGCTCGTCCCAATAGCAGCGAAACAGACAATTCGTTTTAGTTTCCTTGACACGACCGGCGCGATGCCTCAAACTTTTCACATTATCGACGGGAGCGTTCCTCAGGCTCAGCAAAGGACCTGAAAGGAGAGAAACATGTTCGCAGGACACAGGAGCTTTACCCTCGCCTCATTACCGGTGGCTTTAGCGTATTTGATGGGTTGCGGCGCACCCGCCAACCCACCGCCGCCGAAATGGACCGTGGAAAATCAAAACGCGCCGCTCAGCGCGCCGCAAAAGACGGCGCAGGTGCCCGCGCGCGACACGACCCGCGCGTCCAGCCTCGATTCTTTACAGAGTGGCCGGAGCACGGCGACGCCCGCATCGAGTCCGCTCAAGGACGCCCTTTTCGGCTATGATCGCTACGAGCTCTCCGACGCCGCGCGCGCGGCACTCAAAGCAAACGCCGAATGGCTAAAAGCGAATCCCTCGGCGCGGGTCCAAATCGAAGGGCACTGCGATGAGCGGGGCGCCGAAGATTACAATATGGCGCTGGGAGCGAAACGGGCCCAAGCCGCGATGGATTTTATGGCGACGTTGGGGATCCCCAAGGATCGCTTGTCCATGGTGAGTTACGGCGAAGAAGTCCCCTCCTGCAAAGAGCATGTGGAATCATGCTGGGAGAAAAATCGCCGCGCCCGCTTCGTTGTTGTGGCCAGCCGGCCAGCATCGTAATCGAGTCCTAGTCGGATCGTAGTCCGGGGTTGGCGGCCATGTCTCGGTCGGTCGCCGGCCCTTCTTTTATAGGGAACGCAGCGTCATACCGTTTTTGCCGCCCTGGGTGAAGGCGCAATCCCAGTCGTGGTATCGCCCAGCACCTGGCCGTGACCGATGCCGAGCGTTTTGATCCAGCGCTGCTGGCCGAGCATGAGGCCGATGAAGAAGCCCAGCTCCACCAATTCGGGAATCGTAAAATGCTCGTGCAACCGTTGCCATAGCGCGTCATCGGCGATATCGGAATTCCAGGCGATGGCGCTGGTGTAGGTGAGCGCGACCTTTTCGCGTTCCGTAAACTTGTCCGAGGTCGCAAAGTTGAGCAGATCGTCAAACTGCGCTTCCGAAAGTCCCTGCCGTCCAGCCTGGACGGATCGTTGCACGCCTCAATATTCGCAATCGATGGACTTGGAGACGTAAACCCGGCACATCTCCTTCAGCTTGTGATCGACGACGCCATTGCGAAAGGTCAGATCCCAGGCCTGGGAGAAAGCTCGGATCACATTCGGCACATGCGCCCGCACCGCCTGACTTTCCGGCCGCGGCGTACCCTCTAGCCGGGCCCGCTCAAGATAACCTCGAATCTCCGGGTCCGAAACGGTTTCAGGGTCAACATAAGGAATTCGCGCCATCGTCATTTCTCCTTTCGTGTCCTTTGCGCCGTCGCGTGAGAACGTTCAACTATCTCGCTATAGTCCCTCGCTGTTAAAGGTTCCAGGTTCAAACGGTTCCGGGTACAAAGTTCAAGGTTGAACTCGGAACCCTAAACTTTGAACAGCTCGCGCAGCGAGCGTTGAACCTTGAACATTGAACTCTTAGAGGCGGTTGTCTTAGCGCGCCAGCCGCTTGCGCATGGCGGGCAAAAAACCACTCTCCTCAAGTTCGCGCACCACGCTCCCGGTGATGATTTGCTCAAGGTCAGCCTCCTGCACTTTCGGATTCACCCGCGCGAGGAGCCGTTTGAAACTTCGCCAAGCTTCGAGGTTGGGAGCGACATCGAGGTTGGGCATTTGCAGCCGCGATACTCTATAGGCCGCCTCCACATCCTCGTCCTTTGACAGCCGGAGATTTTTTCGTAGCGCCTCCGCAACGTCCCGCTTGTTCGCGGGATCGAGTATGAAAGCGAGCGAATCGACCAAACCTTTGGTCAAAGCGACCATCGTCTCTCTGCTCCCAGCCGCCGCATCCTTGGGCATGCACATGCCGGTTGCATGGAAGACGAAATTTAAGCTACCGACGTCGGCCAGCGCGCGCGCGCCAGCCCGTTTCGCCATGTCGGCATAACTATACGGCACCACCATCGCGTCGACGTTGCCGGTGATCAACGCTTGGGTCACCGTGCCGGTGTCGCCGAGCACCCGCATAACGAGCTTGTGCTTTTCCGGATCGATTCCAAGCGCCTCGAGCGCCACCACGGTCGCAAGCCAAAAACCGCCGCCGATGCTTTGCACGCCGAAACTCTTGCCACGAAGATCCTCCAGCGAGGCGATTCCTTTTCTAACGATCAGTTCCCGCGGCATTCGGCTATTGCCGACGGCGAAGCAGGTAAGCTTCAGTCCGCTGACCGCCGTGCTGATCGCGCTTCCCGGCGCGGCCCACACTAGCGACACGCCGCCGGAGGCGAGCGTCGCCATCATGATCGGGCCGCTGCGGGTTTGTAGCACTTGCGGGTCGACGCCGTACTTACGGAAAATTCCTTTTTCGATCCCCACCCAGAGCGGAATCATGGTTTCGTTATGGCCGCCGTAAGCGATCAATAACGGCCCGGCGGCGTGGGCCTCGGCGACCAGGAAAAGAATAGCGACTAAAAGCCAGCCGGCGAAAGACTTAACCCTTCCAATTCCTTCAGTCATCGCGCGCCTCCCTTTTAACTCCACTGGCCCCCTACTACCACAGCGCACTCCTTTTGCCCAGCGCGAAAAATGGACGCCGTTTCGTTGACTGTTGGCAAAACTTCGTAACGCTGATATTACCAGTACCCGAAGAAATTTAGTTTCGGAGGATTCCCACATGCATACTCGATTTCGCGCGGCGATCGCATTGTCAGTGTTGATTTTGACGCCATTGGCCGCGAGATCACAGGATACCATTCCCTACGTGCCGTCGCCGATGCATGCGGTGCACCGGATGCTGGAAGTGGCCGAGATCCAGAAGGGCGACATCCTCTACGATATGGGCAGCGGCGACGGCCGGATCGTTATCGAGGCGGCAAAAAAATACGGCATCCGCGGCGTTGGCATCGACTTGAATGCCGAGCTAGTGGCAAAAGCCCGCGAGAACGCGGCAAATGAAGGCGTAAGCCACCTGGTCGAGTTCCGCGCCCAAGACGGCCTCACCGTCGATATTTCCGAGGCCACCGTGGTGACCCTCTATATGTTCAAGTGGTTCAATAACGCGCTGAGGCCCAAATTGCAGAAATTGAAAACGGGCTCTCGTATTGTCGCCCATGATTTTGACATCGACGATTGGAAACCGACCCGAGTCGAGCACGTGTCTCCTCCCAAGGATGACCCCGCGGATTACGCTGAATCGCCCACGCTCTATATTTGGAAAATCGGGGAAACACCTGCCGCTCAATAACGACCCGCGGTTCATGTGACGGGCGACCCACCGGCTTTTTTTCTTTCGCGGTCGAGGAAATCAACCGAACGGCCGCACGCGCCGCGAGTTTCCGGCCGTCAGCTGAGTTTCACCACCACGATCTCATCGGCCAACCGCCCGCGCGGTTCCGAACTCCCCTCTCGTTCGCATCATACCTCGCGCTGCGCTTGTAAATTCTTCGCCAATCACATAGAAGGAAATTCACTTTGCGCCGAGATCCGAGTCAGAGACATCGCGATCGATGACATGTTGAGACAAAAAGTCCTCTTTGCGGCAGCGCTTGCCACGCTCACCGTGGTCTATTTTTGCGCCGGCAAGTTCGGGCTGTCGCTGGCGTTCTTCCACCCAAGCGCCTCGCCGGTGTGGCCCGCCAGCGGAATCGCGTTGGCGGCGCTCCTCCTATGGGGGTATCGCCTGTGGCCTGCCGTATTTCTGGGGGCGTTTCTCGTTAACATTTCTACGCACGGAACCATCGCTACCAGCCTCGGCATCGCGACCGGCAACACCTTGGCACCGCTTCTCGGCGCCTGGCTTACGCGCCGCTTCGCCAATGGCCCAAAGGCTTTCGAACGGGCGAGAGATATTTTCAAGTTCGTGCTGCTCGCCGCGATGCTCAGCACGGCCTTCGGCGCGACTGTCGGCGCAACCAGTTTGAGCCTGGGCGGCTTCTCGCCCTGGGAGCATTACCAAACCGTCTGGCTCACCTGGTGGTTTGGAAACATGGCCGGTGACTTGATCCTCACGCCTCTTCTAGTCATTTGGGTGGCTCAAGTTCCGCCGCGATTGACAGTGGAGCGGATTCCTGAAGTATTCTGCTTGCTCGCGGCGACATTCGCAATCGGCTCGCTGATTTTTGTTGGGGGCCTTTCCTCCGGCCTAAAGTACCTCGCTCTGCCGCCGCTTGTATGGGCCGCGTTCCGTTTCGGCGCGCATGGCACGGCAATCTCCGCATTCGTCATAACTGCCCTCGCTCTGATGGGCACGATGAAAACCCTGGCTCCATTCCCGACACCGAATCCCAACTTGTCTCTTCTCTTGATGCAAATCTTCGTCGCCACGATCACCGTAACGGCGCTGGTCTTGGCTGCGGTCGTTTCTGAGCGTACCCGCGCCGAAACGGCACTGCAAAATGCCAAAGCTGAATTGACTCGAGCCAATGAGGATCTCGAAAAGCGCGTGCGGCAGCGCACGGATGACCTGGAGCGCGCGAACAGCGCCTTGTTGCAAAAGTTCGCCGAAGAGAAAAAGCTTGAACAACAGCTACATCAAACGCAAAAGATGGAGAGCGTCGGCACCCTTGCCGGGGGCATTGCCCATGATTTCAACAATATTCTCAACATCATCAAGGGCTATGCCTCCCTGCTCTCGCTCGAACGCGACGGCGATCATGATCTCACGCACTGTTTAAAGATCATCGACGCAACCGTCGACCGGGGCGCCGCCACGGTTCAACAGCTCCTTACGGTTGCGCGCAAGAGTGAAAGAAGTTTTGCCGCCGTCGATTTCAACGCGTTGCTTGAGGGACTCAAAGACCAGCTCGCCAAGAGCTTTCCGCCGACCATCGAAACCACTTTGCAACTTGACTCCGATTTGTATCCGGTGTTGGCGGACCCAAATCAGATCCATCAGGCGCTGCTCAATATCTGTCTCAACGCGCGCGACGCCATGCCCGAGGGCGGCAAGCTCGTGATCTGTACCGGGAAGATTTTTGGGGCCAAGTTGCTTGAGCGTTTTACCGGCGCCAAGGAGAGACCTTACGCCTTTATCACCGTAAGCGACACGGGAACGGGCATGGACGAAGCGACGCGAAGCCGCGCATTCGAGCCGTTCTTTACCACCAGGGAAGTGGGCCAAGGGTCCGGTCTCGGCCTCTCCGTCGCCTATGGAATTGTTAGCGACCACGGCGGCTTTCTCGACGTGACCAGCGAGCCCAACCGGGGCACGACGGTTCATGTCTATCTACCTCATGCCGAGAGACGCCGCGGCACTGTCGAAGACCGCCGTCCGCGCGGCGCGCGGCTTTTCCCTAACCTCCGCGGTACCGGTCAGATCGTGCTTTTCGTCGACGATGAGATCATGCAGGTGGAATTGATGCGCAAGACTTTGGAGGCCGCCGGTTACCGGGTCCTGACCGCTACGGACGGTCTCGAAGCGGTCGAAATATTTTCGCAGCACAAGGATGAGATCGCGGCGGTGGTTCTCGACATCGGACTTCCCAATCTCAATGGCTGGGAAGCGCTGCAAAAGATGAAAGAGATCGACCCGACGCTCAAGCCCATCATCGCCTCGGGCAACATCCCACCCCAGGTGGATACCCTGGTCGCCAACGGCGAGCTGAGCACAGTGCTGCGAAAGCCCTATGGGTTCGATGAGATCCTCGAAAAGATCGCACTCGCCGCCAAACCGGCCGCAGGTCACATGCGGGCTGGAGTTGGCAATTTTTAGCGAATCCGCCAAGCACCTGGCAACGTTAAATGGATCACGAGCATGGTGAGCGCACCGACGCCGCCCATGAGTGCCACGGCCCATTGGGTACCGCACACCACAGCCAGTGAGCCGATGATCATGCTCCCGACGGTCATGACGACCTGGCTCATGTGAAACAACGCGATGGTTCGGCCGCGGTACTCGGGTGGCGAGTAAGTTTGCAGGACGGTCTGCACCAGCGCGTGCGACGAGACGTTGCCGAAGCCGACGATGACCATCAACGCCATCGAAAGCGGGAACCAGGGTGACGCAGAGAAGGCCACCACGCTGAGCCCGTATAGCACCACGCCGCCAAGCATAAAAATCCCCCGTGGCATCCGGTCACCGAAAGTCGTGATGATGACCGCGCTGCCAAGAGCGCCCACGCCCATGCCCGTGAGCAGCAGACCTTGCCCTGTGGCGCCGACGCCGAGAATGTCGCGCGCAAATACGGGCAGCAGCGTAGTAAACGGGACGATAAACAGCGAGGCAAACATCGCGATCAGCAGGCCGGTGCGCACAGTGATATTTTGCCAGCCGAACTTCCAGCCTTCGACGATGCTCCGGCCGAAGGAAGCAGCGTGGGACGACTTTCCGCCCGATCCACCCGGCGCTCCGAGGCGGCGAGGCAGGAGCAAAGTCCAATAGGTCGCCAAAAGATAGAACGCCGCCTGGGTGCCGTAGGCGCCGGCGGTGCTGAAAGCGGCGATCAGGACTCCCGCCAGCGCCGGTCCGGTACTGCGCGCTACATTGAAGATAATCGAGTTGAGACCGATCGCGTTGGTTAGATTATGGAGCGGCACGACATCGGCGATGATCGCCGCGCGCGCCGGTTGTTGAAAAGTCTGGACAATGGCCATGCCGAAGGCAGTCACGTACACATGCCAGGGTTCGATCCGGCCGCTGGCAATGAGCAGGGCGAGGACCGCGAACATCGCGCCGTCGGCAACTTGCGCGATCAGAATCTGCATCTTGCGCGAATAACGGTCGGCGGCGCTGCCCGCTATCGGGGATAACAAAAGAATCGGAATCGCTTGCACGCCGCGCACCAAACCCAACTGAACGGTGGAATCGGTCAGCTCATAGATGAGCCAGCCGCGGGTCACCTGATCCATCCAGAACGCCATCGAGGTGAAGACATGGCCGAACCAGAGCAAGCGAAAGTCGCGGTGACGAAAGGATTGCAGCGCGCGCAGCCGGTAGAGCGCGTTGAGCGGGCCCCAAGCTGGCGTTGTCTCTTCGCGCGGATCGGATTCGTTTTTCGGCCCTTCGGCCGATTTGTCGCCGGTAGACGGTGAATTCTGTGTCATCTCAGAGTGAACCAAGAGCTAGAACGGCTGTTGCCGTCTTTGCGCCGGTGTGCCGAATTATCCCTGCCTATATCACGCGCGCAGAGGCGGCGTCCAGCCACACCCGCCCATAGGGTGTGCGACAAATTTGTGGGTGACAAGAGCTAACCGAGTGCACGAGCCTCCCAGAATTCTTCCCAGCGTGCGCTGAGTTGGCAGCAGCGCAGGGCGATAATGGCATTGGCACCTCTGACGGTCCAGTGCATGCCGGAT
>JAUYJC010000156.1 GCA_030688735.1 Deltaproteobacteria bacterium | reverse complement strand
GAGCGCCAACAGCTCTTTGAGCGAGTGCTCCTCCTTGTTTAGGTCTACAGTTCTCATATCTCGACCCTCCGTCCTCTTATAAATAGCACGTTATGCTCCTTGTGACCTACGGCAAGCACTCTCACTATTCTTTCTTCCCTTCACCGGGTCAACCTGTCTCCACATCGTTGTTCGTGTTCGGTCATTCGAGGCATGAAAAAACTCTTCTTCTCGCTGTTCTACCTGGGGTCAGACCGAGGGGCGCGATGGAAAATATAACTAAAAACATACAGACCGGCTTTTGTCGATATTAATATCCGCAAAGACCGCCTGCAAGCAACAGACCGTTGCTGCTAAAGATTGGGCCTAAACCTGGTCTTCAGTGGCCGCCCTGGTTGAGGGGAGGGAGTCTGAGCGTGATGCCTTTGCTTTCGAGCTCGCGGTAATACTCCGCGCTGATTTCAGGATCCTCTTTTTCGTAGCTTATCTGAAAAATTTCCGCGTTGGGATCCTTGTCCTGCGCCGACAATGCCGGCTGGTAGCTTTTGCCGGTGCCGTATTTCGACGAATAGCCTTGCTCTTTAAATGCCAGCATTCTTAGCGGCTCGCTGCCGGTATTGAAATGTTGATGGTATTCATTGCGCCGCGGAGAGACCACCGCGGTGGGATTGAGCGCGACCCTGCGCCTGCTTTGTTCGCCGGGCATAAACAAAAGCTCGTATCCCTCGCCGCCGACGCAGAGCACATGGGCGCCGGGGCCATGTTTGTGGGCGGTCATGTAGGTCCCTGGGGAAATCTCCGCGATGTGCAAAGAAAGAGACGCGCTCGCCATGCAAAGCCGCATCACCGAGGTTCGTTTGCCGCGCTCCGGATAGGGGTCCAACAGGAAGTTTTTGATGTCGGGTATGAAGTTGGTTTCAAAAAGTCTCAGGTTGAGCTGGCTGCCGGCGTCGACGAAGAAACGCTGCCGGGAATGGGAGTATCGGTCCTGGAATGAAAACGGATTGGCAAAAACAAAGTCGAGGTTGTGGTACAGGTTGATCACATGCGCCATGTTTGTTCCGAAAACGACCCGGCAGGGCTCGTCGCTGGAACTGTTAAACTCCTGATGCCAGGCGTTGAGCGGTATTGCGAGGAGCGCGTTTTCCTCCCATTCGACGGTCTGTTTCGGCTCGCCTTCCTGCCAGATCGTCGTCGCCCCTCTGCCCTGGAGCACGTACATGACCGATTCGTAGAGGTGATGCTCGGGTTTGAGTTCGCCCCTGGGCGGGATTTCGACCACCTGCAGGTTGATGTTTTCTTGCTCGCCCAAACGCGTGTAGGCAACTCTTCCGCCCCTTCGTTCCCACTCCTGAAGCGGCAGCGTGTTAAGGTCTTCCAGAGCGCTGCCGTCGTAAAGCGGCGCGCCCTCGTTTGCGACGAAACGCCGGTAGGAACTCGCGACTTGCCAATTGCCGGATGTCATCGAAGATAAAAAAGATTGTTGTGGACGGGCTCATTTACCACCGCCACGCCGTCGTTTTCTTCGGCGAGCTTTGTGGCGTAAG
Organism: Deltaproteobacteria bacterium; assembly: GCA_030688735.1. GTDB lineage: Bacteria > Desulfobacterota > Binatia > UBA9968 > UBA9968 > JACPFE01. The sequence goes on along the minus strand of JAUYJC010000156.1, from coordinate 2,970 downwards.
CGACGGCGGCGTGGATATCATCGAGCACGAGGGAGGGATAGTGGTCGATGACTTCCTCCGGGGTTAACCCTTGCGTCAAAGCATCGAGAATGATCGCGATATAGATTCTCGTGCCGCGAATATACGGTCTCCCGCGACAAACCTTTGGGTTGACTACTACCCGAGCCAGCAGTAAATTATTGGTCATTGGATTTCGCAGACTTTGGTAAGCCAATAACGCCCGTGCTTCTCCTCGCTATGACAAAGGATACAATATTGACTTGATTTTCTCCAACCGATGAAGTGGGGCGCGGGCTCATCCCGTGCCGTGGTAACGATCCGTTGCCTTTACGGTGTCACTGCCACTTTTGACACCCGCACCTTGACTCGACACGCCGTCGCGGTCCATCGATGCGAGCTAACGGGTCGAACTTCCTGAAGTTTGCCGGCTGGCACCGCTGTTGCGTTAGTGGGGGTACAAGATAAGGATCGTTATGTATCAGGACATTTTTATTATGGTGGTGATCTCCGGCGCGGTGTCCATCGTGGCGCTGGTGAGCATGCGGATCGTGGGGAAGAAAAAAAGACGCACAAAGCTTGTTCGGAATTATCGATAAACCGAGCGAGAGAACCACACCCCTCTTCGAAAAGCAGCCGTGCGTTTTTTTCGTGGTTTCTTCAAGCTTTTCTGTGAAGCAGGGTTCGGAGTTTGCACCGCCGAGGCGCAGAGAGCGCGGAGAAAATTTCCTATAAATAGCAACTTGAACAAACCCTCTGTGAACTCCGTGTCTCTGTGGTGAATATCTTTTCACAGGAAACCCAGAAGAACGTTTTCATAAAACTGCTTGCGCGTAACGAATTCAATTCGCCGAATGTCGTGGTCGGCAGCGGCCGCAGATAGACATCTTCGCTGCGGTCCTGCGCTCGGCCGGATTGACTTGGCGCGCGCTTTGTACCAATAATTCAAAAAAAGATAACGGCGATGGGGTTCGTCAGTTAAACCATTCGCCGCGGCGAGTTGATGACCCCTGCTTCGAGCCCCTTGGAGTAGGGGTTTTGTTATTTGATGAGGGAGAACGGGGAGAACGATGATCGGAATCGTTTGGGTGGCTTTGGGAAGTCTGATTGGCGGAGTGCTTCGCTATGGACTCAGCACCTGGGTTCACAGGGTGCTCGACAACGCCTGGTTTCCCTACGGTACACTGGCGGTCAACGTGAGCGGCTGTTTGGTGATGGGGTTTTTGGCGGGACTCGCGGAGGCGAGGACGGTCTTCACTTCGGGAACGCGGCTCTTTCTCTTGGTCGGCGTCCTCGGGGGATTTACAACGTTTTCCTCTTTTGCCCTGGAAACGTTTGCGCTGGCGCGGGACACGCAAAACGTCGCTGCTATCAGTAATATCGGTTTGCAATTGGTGCTCGGCCTGTTGGCCGTATGGATCGGTAATGTTGTGGCCCGCGCTATAGGAGGTTAACCATGACTCTACCCAGCGAAGGCTCGTTGTTGCGTATCTTCATTGGTGAAAGCGACCGCCACGCCGGGATGCTGCTCTACGAGTGGATCGTCCGGCGGGCACGGGAGCATGGATTGGCGGGCGCGACGGTGCTTCGCGGCGTCGAAGGCTTCGGCGCTCGCAGCCGGGTCCGTACGGCCAAAATTCTCGATCTGTCGACGGACTTGCCCATTGTGGTCGAAATCGTCGACACCCTGGAGAAGATCGACACCTTCCTTCCCGTGATCGACGGCGCAATCTCGGACGGCATGGCGACGGTGGAGCGGGTGCAGATCAGATTCTATCGAAGTGGCAAAAACTAGTACCGTACGTCAACCCTCACCGATCCGCTACTGTATTCCCGCGGCCTTTAAATACTGCAGCTCGACGAATCGCTCCGCTGCCGGCATAAGATTTCCACGACGAACGAAAACAATCCCAGTATCACACGCTTTTTCCCAGACTGGGCTGGGAAAAAGAGGTTCGCCTCCGGCAACAACCGTAACCGAAACTCGGAATATCTCCCGCAAAGACGCCAAGGCGCAAAGGTGACGGGCGGACGGCCGTCATCCCGAGCGGATGCGAGGGATCTAAGAAAGATTTCTCCCCCGTGGAGTTGCGGCCCATTACTCCACGGGGTCGAAATGACAACGACTCTTTCTTGGCGTCTTTGCGCCTTTGCGAGAGGCATATCCGAATCAGAGAGTCTTCGATCACAGGAAAATTTACCCAGGCTGCGCGTTATGACAAACATGTTGGTCTTTGTTTTTGGATAGCCATATAGAGTATCCGAGCCAGCTGGTTGACCGTGATCAGGAACTTCTGTTAGACAAACCTCATAGTGATCGTAAGAGGAGGACCGAACATGGGTTTCACGCTCGAATCATTCGCCGCAGACTGTCAATGGTTGCTAAGAGCCGACCCGAGTCGGGCAGGACGGGAGAAGGTGCGTGCTCTGGTGCAGGAGGTATTGAAGGACGATGAGTTCGTCACCAAGTACATCAACGACAATACGCCGGACCGGCAGGTCATATATGAAGATTCGGAACTTGGGTTCTGCATCTGCGCCCACGTGAACCGGGAAGCCCGGGAAGCGAATCCGCACGATCACGGCTCTTCCTGGGCGATCTACGGGCAGGCGTTCGGCGAAACTGAGATGAGCGATTGGGAAGTTCTCGAACCTGCCGTCGAGGGCAAGCCGGGAAAAGTGCGGCGTGCGCGGGTCTACGCGCTGAAGCCCGGCATGGCGCACCTCTACAACGTGGGCGACGTCCATTCGCCCAAGCGAATCTCGAAGACCGGCCTGATCCGCATCGAGGTCAAGAACACGCAAAAGATGAAACGGCTCGCCTACAAGGCGGTTTGAACCGGTACACGGTGGCGAAATCGGAAAGCGAGATGCCATGCGACCGGGCGAAAGGCTGGCACAACGACATCTCAAAGCATCCAACCTTTCACTCACGACCCTTCGACTCGAACCCCGCTTTGGCCTGGGCTCTCG
>JAUYJC010000148.1 GCA_030688735.1 Deltaproteobacteria bacterium | reverse complement strand
AACGGCCTGCTGAACGAGGCGATGGAAGAGCAGTCCGCGGGCTTGGGAGCGCCGGCGGTTGAATCTGAAAGTGAACTCGTCGAGGTAGTAATCGAGATGCTGAGGCTGAATTCCACCCTGATGTGTGCCAAGCAGCCACCGTTTGAGCAACGATGCGACGTTATGAACACGCGGCATGGCCACATGCGCTGGGTCGGAACCACTGCTGATGACAGTGACCTGATGTTTGTAGCCCGCAGCAGCCAGTGCGGAATAGCCTCTCCATCCGTCGGTGTGGACAACCGATCCAGGCGCCACAACTCCCTGCACAAATGGAAGCAGGCTTTCCGCGGACACGTCTTTGATACGCTGAAGACGGATGCGACCAATACCACGACCATTTTCCTCAGCCGCAACGGCAACAATCTCCTTGGTCTCTATTTTTCGTCCTCTCTGCCCTTCCTCGGGGCCGCCGACATAGGTTTCGTCAATCTCGACTACGCCAAAAAGGCAATCTCGTCCTGGCCTCACCATCGCCCTGCGGAGTTTGTGGAGCCAAGTCCAAGCCGTCTCATAGCTGCCAAGCCCGAGTACCCGCTGCAAGCCCAGGGCGCTGACACCGTTCTTCTGGCTGGTGACGAACCACATTGCCAGAAACCACATCCGCAACGGCTTGCGGGTGTCCTGAAAAATCGTGCCTGCTGTCAGGGAAGTTTCACCCTTACAAGCCCGACATTGGAAAACCCCGCGCGCAGTAGACCAAGGTTCTCCTGTTGCCCCACAACGACGGCAAACGAACCCGTTTGGCCAACGGAGGCGACGGATATATTTTCGGCATGCCGCATCGTCGCGGAACCAGTCGTCCATTTCCTGGAACGTCCGTGGATAATCAACTGTTGGAACAGAGTGCTGTGCATTTTTCATCCTCCAAATTTACCAGCACTTTAACTTGGGTGAACGGGATACCCTTTTTTCATTATTCAAGCGGGGGCTGGAACAGGACCTCGTTGCCGTCTTTGGCAAGTCCGTCGACCAGGACCCGTCGCCCTTCGACGTGTAGCCTGCCTTCGGCATAGAGCTGGATCGCCCGCGGGTAAATGCGGTGCTCTTGTTTAAGAATGCGCGCCGCGAGGGATTCTTCGCTATCGTCGGGAAAAACCGGCACGACGGCTTGAATGATGATCGGCCCCTCGTCGCACTCTTCATTGACGAAATGCACCGTGCAGCCGGAAAAGCGCACGCCATGGTCGACGGCTTTCTTTTGCACGTGCAGCCCGGGAAAAGACGGCAGTAGCGCCGGGTGAATGTTCATGATGCGGTTGGAATAGGCTTTGACGAAGACCGGCGAGAGCAGGCGCATGAAGCCGGCGAGCACGACCAATTCCACTCCGCGCGCGTGCAGAATATCGACAACCGCTTGGTCGTACGCCTCGCGGCTGGAAAACTGCTTATGGTCGAGCACCTCGGTAGCAATCCGATGATTTTTCGCGCGCACCAGACCGTAGGCATCCGCTTTATTGCTCAGGACGACTTCGATCTTCGCGTCCAGCCGTTTGGCCTCGATCTCATCGATGATCGCCTGCAAGTTGGTGCCGCTCCCTGAAACCAAGACTCCGATCGGAACTTGTCGTGCCATAAATCGCTCTTGAACTAAGAAACACTCGCGCCGCGTATTCCCCGGCGGATTTCGCCAATGACCCAACCCCGCTCGTTCATCCTCTTCAAACTGCCCAGCACGCCGTCGGCCGCCTTTTTGTCTACCACAAGAATCATCCCCAGGCCGCTGTTAAAGGTTCGGTCCATCTCCGCTTGCGCGACATGGCCGACCTCTTGAATGAGATCGAATATCGGCGCCACCGGCCAACTGCTCCGTTCGATCCACGCCCGTCGGCCGATCGGCAAGACCCGCGGCAGATTGCCGACGATGCCGCCGCCGGTGATATGGGCGGCGCCTTTGATGGGATGCTTGTCGAAGAGTTTGCGCGTGATATTGGCGTAGATGCGCGTCGGTTTCAGCAGTTCTTCACCGAGCGTGCGGCCAAGCGCGGGCACATGACGGCTTAGTTTCATCTGACCCACTTCCAGCAATACTTTCCGGGCCAATGAATAGCCGTTGCTGTGAAGACCGCTGGAAGGAAGCCCGATCAAAACATCGCCCGGAACGATCGCCGCAGGATCAATTATGTTCTTTTTCTCTAAAACGCCGACGACGAATCCCGCCAGATCGTACTCGCCCTTGGGAAAATCGCCGGGGTGCTCGGCGGTTTCGCCGCCGATCAGCGCGCAGCCGGCCTGGCGGCAGCCCGCCGCGATGCCGCGAACGACGGCTTCGGCAATAGCGACGTTTAATGTACCGCAGACGAAGTAGTCGAGAAAAAACAGCGGCGCCGCCCCCTGCGTGAGAATATCGTTCACCCCCATCGCCACCAGATCGATGCCCACGGTGTCATGAATGCCGGTCATGAAGGCGATCTTGAGCTTGGTGCCGACGCCGTCGGTAGAGGAAACCAGGACCGGCCGGCGGTAACCGCGGCTATTCAGATCGAAAAGCGCGCTGAATCCGCCCACGCCGGCCAACACGCCGGGAACTCTGGTGGCGTTGGCGATCGGGCCGATGCGGCGAACCAATTCATCGCCGGCGTCGATGCTGACACCAGCCTTGGCGTAGGTGAGTCCTCGCTTGATCGTCATTTGAGATGATTTTTCAGGATAAGCTATCGTCGCAGGGGCGTATGGCCATACGCCCCTAAGGAAGACATCATAGCCCAGAGTCGAGGCGATTTCACATGGTCGAGCCGGTCGCTGCTCCTTGCCCGCCACCGGCCGTGGACAGAAGACTGCGAATCTTGAGGGTGTACTCGCCGAATTTCGTCGCGCTCATCATCTCCACCGTTCGGGGTCGCGGCAGCTCGATGACGATGGTTTCCAGCAACCGCCCCGGGCGCGCCGACATGACCAACACCACATCAGAAAGAAATACCGCCTCTTGAATGCTGTGGGTCACGAACAGCACGGTTTTCTTGCGCTCTTCCCAGATGCGCAAGAGTTCCATGTCCAGCTCGTCCCGCGTCATCGCGTCGAGGGCGCCGAAGGGCTCGTCCATCAGCAGCAATTGGGGATCGGTGACCAGAGCGCGGCAGAGTGAAGCCCGCTGCTGCATGCCGCCGGACAGTTCGTGCGGATACATCTCTTCGAACCCTTCCAATCCTACCAGATGGATCAGCGCGCGCGCCTTGTCCAGGTAACCGGTGACATCCAACTTGGCGAACTCCACGGGCAAAAGAACATTGCCGAGCACCGAGCGCCACTTGAGCAAGACCGGCGCTTGAAACACCATGCCGACGTTCTCCAACGGTTCGTGGACCGGTTTTCCGTTGACCGAGATTGCGCCAGAGGTCGCGGGTAGAAGCCCGGAAAGAATCTTTAGCAGCGTGCTCTTGCCGCAGCCGCTGGGTCCGACGATGGAAACGAAGCTGCCGGTTTGGATGTCAAACGACACCCGATCGAGGGCCGTAACGCTCTTGGCGCCGCTGGTAAAGATTCGCGAGACCTCTTGGAGGGCGATTAGCGGCGGCACTGCTGGACTCTGTGAAACTTGCTTAAACTAGCGCTTAATGAATCGGTTGGAGAAAACTTCCTTCGCCGAGACCTTCCGCGCGACGTCAAAGAACTCGTTTACGATCCGGACTGTTTTCTCCATGATGTCCGGCTTCATGAAACCCAGACCCGATTGAATCGATTCCGGCGGCAGCATGACCTCCGTCAGCGCGTTCTTTAGCTGCACGGTCGCCAGGGCCTCATTCAACTCCGGCTTGTGCTTCAGCAAGATTCGCAAGGACTCTTCCTGGTGGTCCCGCGAGTAGCGCAGCCCTTCCATCGTTCCTTCGACATAGGCCCGCACCAATTCGGGCCGACGTTTGAGATCCTCATCCTTCGCGATTAGACCGCTGCCGTAGATATCCAGCCCGGTGTCTTTCATATAGATCCGATTGAGCTTGATGCCGACCTTGTTCGCGGCGAACTCGGCGACCTCGTCGTTGGAAGCGCGAAACATGACGATAAAATCCGCCTTGCCCGTGACCAAGGCCGCCGGTTGAATCGGCGCCGCGGTTTCCTGGATTTTTATTGACTTGAAATCGATTTTATTGATCCGGCAGTAAGCCGGCATCAAAAACCATTGAGCTTGTCCCGGGCTGATGGCCCACGACTTACCCTCCAGGTCCTTTAGCGTCTTTATGTTCGTATCCTCGCGCCACAACACCGTAGAAGGTACGTAACCCAATTGCGCCACGGTCACCACGGGTATTCCGCGCGACCTGGCGACGATTGCCGTCGACATATCGGCGAAACCGAAGTCGGCGAGGCCTGCGGCTATCGCGCGCACCGTATCCGCCGAGCCCTTGCCTGCATGAATACTCGCCGCCAGACCGCGCTTGGCGTAGAAACCCTTCTCTAGCGCCACAAACCACGGCGCATGCTTGCCGCCGATGATGAAATCGAGTTGAATAGTAACCGGCGTCGGCTGAGCAGCTTGGGTTTGAGCAACCAGGCCGAGCATTATGAGTGCGAAACTGACCGCCCCCGTTAACCCGATGGGAAACTTGTATGCCAATCTCATTGCGTCCTCCGTTAATGAACGATTAAAAAGAACCCTCGACTTCGCGAACCGCCGCACTCCATGGCGCCAGCTTTCTCTGCAAAATTTCCGCCAACCAAAACAGTCCCAGCGACAGCACGGCGAGAGTAAGAAGAATCACCAACGCAAATGCCGTATCCAAACTGTAATTGGCTTGCAGCACCAGATAACCGAGCCCTTCGTTGGCGGCGACGAACTCAGCGACGATGGCGCCGGTCACCGAAAGCACGATGGCGACTTTGATACCTGCGAACATATAGGGCAAGGAATTGGGCAGCCGAATCTTCTTGAACACGTCGAGCTCCGACCCGCGGTTGATGCGCGCCAGCTCCAACAGCTCCGGCTCCACTTCTTTAAGTCCCAAGACCGTATTCACTACGATCGGGAAAAACGCGACGAGAAAGGCGATGGCGATCTTGGAGAACAGCCCGTAGCCGACCCAAATGACCATCAGCGGCGCGAACGCGCTTTTCGGCATCGCGTAGAGAATCACGATGAGCGGATAGACAGTATTCTGCAGATGGCGCGAGTAGACGACAGCGATGGCGAAGCCGACTCCCAGCACCAATGACAAGACAAAACCGCCGAAGGCTTCAATGAACGTGATCAAGGCGTGGTTGCCGAGAATCGGCAGCTTCTTGAAGAAAGCGACCCATAGATCCCGCGGCGGCGGCAAGATAAAGGCCGGAACCTTGATGATCTCGACGAGGATTTCCCACAGCACCAGGAGCACTATGAAAAAAACCACCGGCTCGGCGATGTTTTTCCAGGAAGCTTTCACTGCTTATCTCCTAAAGGAAAGCGCTGAATGTGTCAAGGAAAGTGACTCGCTCCCACAGGGTGCATTGGTCCCCGCCAAGAATTTCGAATTCACTACGGACCGACCTCCTCCGTCCGCTGGTGGGCAATCATATCTTTGGCTGTAATATCTGTCGGGAGGCCTGTCCATAAAAGTGTCAAGATGCGACCGAGTTCGGAACCCGCTTGAGCGCCGCGCGCGGGCCTATATGCGCTCGCTTCGATTCCTCTCAGTCTTTCCAGGTAACAGCACGCTAAAGCTTGGGATCACGTTCCAACCGCCGCGATGGCGTCGTCGAATATCTTCGGGATTCTGGCCACGCGGCCGGCGTGGTCGATGCAGGCGTGCTTGGTGGAGCCGGTCGCCAAAAGCACATCGTCCGTTTCCCGCGTGATTCGGTAATTGAACGTCAATGATGCGCGGCCCAGTTCGGCAAGTTCCGTTTCGATCTTTACCACCTCATCGTAGCGCGCCGGATGAGAGTAACAGCAGCTGACCTCGGCCACGGGAAAGTGAAACCCCTGCTGCTCGATTTCGCCGTAGGGCAGACCGATTTGCCGGAGCCATTCGGACCGGCCTTTTTCGAACCAGCGCAGATAGTTGGCGTAGTAGACGACGCCCATCTGGTCGGTGTCCCCGTAGATGACACGGTAGGATGTGACATTCTTGAAGCGCGCCGGCGGTTTCTTCATGAGATCCTACTTGTAAGCTTTTTCTTAGACTGACTCAACGCATGTTCCATTGTGCCGGTCGCCCGGTCGGCCACGGTAAATTTGTTCTCTCCATAACCAATTGATTTGTCGTGTTTTCCAAAAGGTGGGCCATCGTTGATTTTTCAAACAAATTCGCGAGAACAAATTCACCCTGCCCGGTCGGCCCTGATTCACCATCAAAAAAAATAAGAAAATTGATCGAAACGCAAGAACCTTGTTGGCATGCACGGTGAAGGTGCATTAGAGTGTTTGGCTCATGACAGAAAATTGTGAGTGTGGACCCATCCCCAGGGACGGAACACGCCCATCCATGGGCTGCATGCTTGGATGATTTTCAGCCGCATGTACTCCTTGTCCCGGTAGCCATAGGCGCGGCGGATGAGATTCTTGG
>JAUYJC010000145.1 GCA_030688735.1 Deltaproteobacteria bacterium | reverse complement strand
CATCAGCCCCCGCAAATACCAGCGCGCTGGCGTTGCCCGATCCGCATGCCCCAGCGCCTCAACCATAACATCGGCATAGCGTTCGAATCGCGATTCCAGACTCTTGCCCATGGCGTATCTCCCAGATCACTTGAAGATATCGCCATAATGCCATGATTATTAACACAGTGCAATTAAATAGTTATGCCGACACGAATATGGCCCACCACGGAAACGGCCATGGGACTTAGGGGCAACCCAAATCTAACGTACCTTCGGGGGTCGAGGGCCCGAAGAGTGTATACGTGCGCGAATTGTTCCTGTTTGATCTCACAGGGTACTTACTACTATCGTGACGACAACCTTTTCGCGCGGCTGAAGCATGGTGCCGCTGCAAGGCACTACTGCGCGATTTGCATATTGGGCAAAGATCCGGGAGAAGGGGTAGCGTCGAACCATCCTTCTGAAGACCCATACCAACTAGTTTTGCCCTTCGGTGGGGAGGTGATTATCTATGCCACCCGGATTGAAGTCGTTGATGTGACCGAGGAGTTGGTTCGACGGCTTTTGGGTAACTACGATGAAATATACGATCTCAGTCCTGAGAGTTTTGAGAACCTGATTCAAGGTCGTATCTGCGCGATGGGTTATGAAGCCAGACGTGTTGGGCACACATTTAGTCGGGACGGAGGCCTAGACATCCTCTTCTGGCCCGCCCGCCCATGTCCCGTGCCCTTCCTGGGCGCTGTTCAAGTAAAGCACCATCGGGCGCGCAACAGAAAAACAGGGCCCGGCCCAGTCAGGGAGCTAGCCTGCGCGTGCCCCTGCAGAATTAACGGGACAAAGTCCGCGTCTTCGTGTATACCCTGGGGATGAAAACCCAACAGACGATTCAGGAGCGCTTGGCGAGCCCCGAGGTGGTAGGCAAGATAAGGGAATGGCTTAAGAGAAACAAGCACGAGTCACGCTTGGCGTTGGCTGAGCATTTGTGCAAAGAGCTGGGGCTGAAAGATCCTCGTGGCAAGCTGCGGCTGGCGGGGGTTCAAAAAGCGTTGCGGGTGCTGGAGGCGCAAGGTTATTGGCGGCTTGCGAAGCTTCGAGGGGTGTATGGAAAGAGCTGGCAACCGCGGCGAATGGAGGGTGGGGCTACTGAGCCGCGTGGGGTGCCAGGGCGTGTGGAGCAAGTGAAGGGGTTAGAGCTGGTCGAAGTGGGCAGTGAGGATGACGAGCTTTTTCGCCTATGGAATGAACTGATGTTGAGCGAACACCCATTGGGCGAGTGTCGGCTGGTGGGCCGCCAGTTGCGTTACTTGATCGGGTCGGAGCACGGTTGGCTGGGAGGGATAGGTTTTGGTTCATGTGCGCTACGCTTGCGGGTGCGCGACGAATGGATTGGATGGGATGATTGCACACGCAAAGGGTTTCAGGAGCGGCTGATCAACATGACGCGGTTTTTGATCCGCCCACAGGTGCGCTGCGAGAACTTGGCCAGCCGGGTGCTAAGCCTATGTCGGGAACGGTTGGTGGGTGATTTTGTTAACCGCTATGGGATCGAGCCCTGGCTGGTGGAAAGCTTTGTCGATAGCGAGCGCTACTTTGGCGGTTGCTATCGCGCCGCCAACTGGTTGTACCTTGGGGCCACGACCGGGCGCACAAGAAACGGGCCGGGAAGGCCGGTGACTTCCAAAAAGGATGTCTATCTCTACGAGATCAATCCTCACTGGCGGCGGGAAATGGGGCTGGTCTCTAAGGCTGAGCGCATCGAGTCGGTGAGTGTCGAAGAGGCCGTGCATAGCCAACGCTGGATTGAAGCGGAGTTTGGCGGCGTTCAATTCGGTCATCAGGATGCTGAACAACGGCTTTTGCGCATTGTTGCTGCCAAGGCGCACAATCCCTCTGCATCCTACAGCGAATGCTTCGCAGGCAACCGTCACCAACTCAAAGCCTATTATCGATTCATCGCAAATCCACGCAAAGCGATCTGTCCACAAGGAATCCTCCAAGGGCATCGCCAGCAGAGCATCAGACGGATGAAGGAGCAAAAACGGGTCTTGGTCATTCACGACACCACGGACCTCAACTTCTCTGAACGATTGCACTGTAACGGACTGGGCGATGTCGGGAAAAACCAGACGGGAGCGTTAAGTCGAGGGCTGAAAATGCATTCGGCGTTGGCGCTGGGAGAACAAGGTTTGCCGCTGGGGGTATTGCGCACCGACATTTACGCCTCGCATTTCGGCGCTAAAGACAAAGCCAAGAATCGGCCCATCGAGGAGAAGGAATCGTATCGGTGGCTGCGCACGGTGGAAGACCTGGCCGAGATCTCCCAATGGGTTCCCCAAACCCAACTGATCGCCGTGGGGGATCGAGAAAGCGATCTGTTCGAGCTCTTTGACTATCGGCGGAGAAAGGCGCGCAACATTCATCTCCTTGTCCGTGCCCATTACAACCGCTGCCTTGAAGAAGGGTCGGCTAAACTGTTCGATCACCTGGGGGCGTTGCCCGTGATGGGTAAAGCCCAAATCGAGGTGCCCCGCCAACGGGAAAAAAAGGGCAAGCCCAGTAAGCCCGGACAGATTGCGCTACCGGCTCGTAAAGCCCATGTAGAGTTGCGCTGGGGCAAAGTCACGCTGGCCGCACCCGCCACCGCGCAAACCCGACATTTGCCTGCGCTAGAAATTTACGCTCTGCTGGTTTTTGAACCCCATCCGCCCAAGGGCGCCAAGGCGTTGCGCTGGGTGTTGCTGACGACCCTGCCCATCGATTCTCGTAAGCAAGCGCTGCGCTGCCTGCGCTGGTATACGCTGCGTTGGCGTATTGAAGAATGGCACCGGGTTCTCAAAAGCGGTTGTCGTATCGAATCGCACCAGCATCACAGCGCCCAAAAACTCGCCCGCGCCATTGCCATCGATGCGGTCATCGCATGGCGCGTGATGCTGTTGACGCTGCTGGGTCGTGAGGTGCCCGAAATCCCCTGCAAGATGATCTTCGCGCCCTGGGAGTGTAGCCTGCTTAAACTGCTTCAGCCCCTGGTGGCACCCGAGACCATCAGGGGGCCAAAAAAAAAGACCTATGCATCGGAACAGCAGCAATCATTATCGCTCGACTCGGTGGGGCACTGAATAGAAACTCACGTGAACCACCGGGACCCCAGACGACGCTGCACGGACTCAGGCGATTTAACGATATCGGACTTGGATTCATGTTGCGCGCAGAGAAAACCGTCGATGCTATTGTCGTTAACAAACTACTGGGACACGCGCAGAGCTAGCCGGGATAATGAGTTCGCGCCCGCTACAAATCGGGATGGTTGTAACGAACACTTCGTTCACTGCCGATGCCCGGTGGTTCGCTGACCACCAACCCGCAATTATTAGGCTTCGCGACATGAGCGATCTGAAGCGCTGGATAGCTTCAAACTTTACCGACGAGGCTGAGTGGCGGGAGATGCCCGTTGTGCTCGAGCTCTCCCCTGGGGTTACTATAGACCTATCAAAGAAAGGCAGCTCTGGGCGGGATTGCGCATAATTCGGCGATGCACGCGAGCGCAAAAAGCGCGCCGCGTGATCGCCAGCGTTAAAGCTGAGATTGAACTGATTTCTCCTACGACTAAATCCTGCGAGATTTGCCTGAGGCGTCGTCTGCTTGATTGCTCCCAAGCTTTGGAGATAAAATATTATACGTCTGTGCTATCGATCAATCTCGGTGAGATGATAAATAAATGAAACTCCAAGTGGAATGGTCTCGGCCAGTTTCTTTGAAGGACGCTAGTCGTGAAAATCTCATTTATACCGCGGACCTCGAAAAGTTGCCCAGCGCTCCGGGCATTTATATGTTCGGACGTCGTTGGCGCGGTCAATTCGAGGCGCTGTATGTCGGTAAAGCGATTCGAATAAGAGGCCGAGTCAAAGGCCACTTCAATAATCTACGGCTGATGCAACATTTGAGGAACGCAAAGAACGGTAAGCGTGTCGTCCTCGCGGGGAAGATTGTTACGAGGCCAGGACAGCAGCTCGATAAATGCCTGAAGCTCGTCGAACGCGGTTTTATCCGCTACTTCTTGTCTGAGGGCCATGACTTGGTCAATAAGCAGGGCACTCGTCTGAGAAGGCACGAAGTTGCTTCATCGGGCAAACACCCAAAGCGATTCTTTCCTCGCCTCATGTATGTCGATAAAGCAAAGAGCGAGTAGCCCAAAAGTGTTGTGATTCCGGCGACACAATACTAAATTCTTCTTGACGACTTCGCAGGCAATCTAATACGCTCCGCCCATGGCTCGGATTTCCAGACTCGTGGTGCCTGGTTATCCGCATCATGTAACCCAACGCGGCCGAGCCGCAACCAAACACTAGGAACCGGAGAAATTAACCGCAAAGAACGCGAGGTACGCAAAAGAAGAAATCGGATTATCTCGCGCAAAAACGCAAAGGTGACGGGCGGAGGCGCATCATCCCGAGCGGATGCGAGGGATCTAAGAAAGATTTCTCCCTTCGGTCGAAATGACAAGGAGTCTTCCTTGGCGACTTGGCTAGGGCCATTGGGGAAGCGCATCGGCGATACACTCGGATGAAAATCTTTGCCGACAGCGTACAAGCGGTGCGAGTAGGGTTCGTCTCGCAGCAACGACGTCTATTTGGGGAGGTGCTATGCGGCTTGAGATGGCGGAGTTTCCGGTAACTGAGATTACCCTGGGAAGCGAGTTTGGTTATAGCTCCGAGACCTTGAAGATCAATGCGGGAGAACTCAAAAGCCTTATCCTTGAAGATCGGCATATAAAGGATGCATCTCTGGAGGTGGTGGCTCCTGGGGCGAAGGTTCGGATTACCGGCATCCGAGACATTGTCGAACCGAGGGTGAAAGTTGAGGGAAAGGGACAGGTCTTTCCAGGCGTGCTTGGGCCCGTGGTCTCTGTGGGGGAGGGTCGGACGCATCGCCTTTCTGGCATGGCAGTGGTAATCGCGGCGGAATATGAGGGGACGATCCGGTCGGGGAGCGCGGCTCAGCGCAGCGCGATCCTCGACATGTGGGGTCCGGGAGCCGAGGCTTCCCGTTTTAGCGCTCTGTTAAACCTGGTGTTGACTCTAAGACTGGACGAAGGACTTACCGAACTGGAGGCGCATACCGCCATCCAGCGGGCGGAATGTCAGGTGGCTAAGAGACTGGCTGAGGTCACAATCGGGCTGGAGCCCCGCAGGGTGGAGAGCTATGAACTCGGTGAAGACGGATCGAACTTGCCGAGAGTCGTGCTCATTCAGGGTTGTCACAGCGACAGCCATGCCGCCCATTCGGGAATCAGCTACTACGGGCTTTCAATTCGGGATTCTCTGGCCACCTTTGTTCATCCAAATGAAATGTTGGATGGAGCGATCGGTATCAACACCACCAAGGCGGTATGCCACCATCCAACCACCTGGGACTGGCAAAACCATCCCCTGGTCTTGGGACTCTACCGGGAAAATAATCGCCGGGTGAATTTTGCCGGGGTGATCCTGGAACGGATTCGATTCGAGACCCATCACGGCAAGGAGGTGATCGCCCATAATACGGCACAGATGGCGACCGCGCTTCGGGCTGACGCCGCCCTGGTGACTTGGGTGGGTGGGGGAAATGCCTTTATCGATGTGATGCTGACAATACAGGCTTGCGAGCAGAGGGGGATCAAAACAGTGCTGGTTGGCTACGAGTCCGGAGTCAAAAGCGGTGTGGATGCCCCTCTGCTTTACTACGTGCCGGAAGCTGACGCTGTGGTAAGCACAGGTAATCGCAACAGTCCGATCGAGCTGCCTGAGGCCGAGCGGGTGGTAGGAGCCTACGAAGAGATTCAGATTCTTAATTATCCAGGGGCGCCGGTAGTTCCGGCGCGCGGCCGAGTCAAACTGGATGCACTGGATATGATCGTTGGTGGGGCTGATATTTGGGGCATGCAATCCTGGACGTGTAAAGCTTATTAGGGGAACAGTCCAAGAACGGTTTTGGTCGTTTGGTTGGTCATCACCTATGGGGCTCAAGTGAATCCGTAGGATTTGAGAGGGGGAGACATGTTAACAATTGTCCATATAGTGAATCAGTTTTTTGCCGGGCTTGGGGGAGAGGAGAAGGCGGGTAGTCCTGTGGTCGTGGTTGAAGGGGCGGCAGGAGCGGCACGTGGACTTCAGGCTCAGCTTGGGGATCGCGGCAAGGTGGTGGCGACGATTTATTATGGGGACAACTATTTTCATGAGCATGTTGAGGAAGCGAAGGGAGTTATTGTGCGGGAAGTGGGAAAGCGTCGTCCCGATGTAGTGGTAGCGGGGCCGGCATTTAATTCTGGGCGGTACGGGCTTGCCTCGGTGGAGATATGTCAGGCGGTAGCGGAGGAATTGGGGATAGGGTGTGTGGTGGGGATGGATGCTGAGAATCCAGCGGTCCCGGCGTATCGGGAGTATCGGAACGCGAGGGTTTTTCTACTTCCTACGGCGGAGAGTGCGGCGGGAATGACCAAAGCGCTCTCGGTGATGGCGCAATTTGCGTGTCGAGTGGGGAGTGGGGCAGAGATCAAGTCTGCGGAGGAAGAGGGATACCTCCCGCGCGGCATCCGGCGGCTGGAACGAACTGACCGTCCGGGGGTAGAGCGCGCTATCGACATTTTACTCAAGAAGGTAGCGGGTCAGCCATTTGTAACCGAGGTGCCCATGGAGGTTTGGGACCAGGTTGCGCCCGCCGCGCCGCTGGCGGATTCCTCTTCGGCCACCATCGCCGTTATTACCACCAGCGGGTTGGTTCCCTGGGGCAATCCGGATGGTTTTAAAACCTACAGGAATACATTTTGGCGAAAGTACAATATTGCCGAGTTGGGGGTATTGGAGCCGGGGCGTTGGGAAGCGGTCCACGGCGGTTACAATGTCTCTTACATGAATGAGAATCCTCACTACGGCGTCCCTCTGGATGCCCTCAGGGCGCTGGAGGCCAAGGGGAAGATCGGAAAGGGGAAGCTTTATCCCGCCTACTATGTGGTTCCAGGGAATCAAGCATCTCCGTCGGCGATGAAACGGATTGGTCAGGAGATCGCGGCGGATCTGCGCAAGGAAGGGGTAGGCGGAGTGCTTTTGGTGGCCACGTGAGGGACCTGTAGTCGCAGCGGCGCTGTGATTACCAAAGAGCTTGATCGAGCGGGGATTGCGGTAGCGCTTATCAGCGCGATGTATCCTGTGGCAGAGCAGGTGGGTGCGAGTCGTATCGTGAAGGGGGTAAGCATACCGTATCCTTGCGGCGATCCGAGCTTGCCGGCGGAGTTAGATGCCCAGTTACGTCAGGAGATTGTTGAGACTGCATTGAAAGCGCTGCAATCAGACGTAAAAGCGCCCACCGTCTTTTTACCCAATATGGCTGTAAGCGCTTGAGGGGGGGGCAGGACTTGTTTCTTGCAGAGAAGAGTCGGTTGAGTGCTTTAGGGTTCGGCTTTCTTTTCCAGACAATTATGTCAGAGCAACACCATTCGCTTCTTGGTCGATAGTGCCGCTTGATCCGTGATTCATGCGACACGACTACCGCCTGATGGGAATCCGCGAGCACGATGCCAATTTTTTTTAGACTCCGCGGCCAGCAGATTACGTGAGTGGGCTCATCGTCACAAACTCGGAATTAAGGTAACCACCTCGTAATGGAACCTCCGCAGTGGGTTGACAAGATGCGCGCGGGACTCTGGTATCGAATCTCCGGAAATGACCCGGATCTGGACCTTGCGCCAACGCCGCTTGGAACGCGGTATCTCGAAGACAATGACCCGGCGCGGGATCCGACTTCGAATCCACCGTACTCGGGGACAGAGAGATTGCGACGCATGCTTGGAAGGATGCCTCTTGCCCCATGGCATGGCCGCGTCGGGTTCTCAGCAATCACAGAAGCGTGGAACAGTGCCGTCTTCGCCAGCCGGTTTGGCCCGGCCGGCTCGATGATCGTATTCGGCGGCGGACACAACGACTATTTTGGATCTGACGTCCATGCGTTCGATCTCACGTCACGCCAATGGTCTCGCATTTTGGATGGTTACACAAACGGCAACCTTGACTCCTATGGAACCGGAGCCGTGTATCCCAATGCCACCTATCCCGACGGTTCTCCTCTGCCTCCGCATACCTACGACTATGTTCAGTACGACTCCTTGGTCAGCAACGTACTTCTGGCCAAGGGCCAGACCGAGTTGGGCAAGCAGGTGAAGGCCATTGCGATTCCCCAACTGCTCAACCTCGACACCTTGAGCTGGCGGCAAGGCCCGAAACATGAAGATGCGATTCTCAACTCCGGCGGATGGAGTACATGGGATGCCAACCGCCGGGTATTGTGGATTCATTCAGGTGACGCCGGTGGCGGCAACGCGTTCCTGGCCTATAGCCCAGACGGTGAGAATGAAGATGGCACCTTTGGCACATGGGGCGAACGTTATGACAACAAATTCCAGAACCAGGCAAATCACAACTGCATGCAGATAGATCCTACCGGCAAGGTGATCCTGGTTGTGAATCACCAGCGCGACGCCCTGTTCGCGATCAATCCAGAGATTCCAGCGCTGTCCCCGGCGCCACTGCGAGATTCCGGCGAGCGGCCCGAGCTATCGCCATATGCTTCGCTCGAATACTCGACTGGATTGAACTGTTTTGTTTACTACTCGGCGAACGACGGGTCAAACGTCTATGGAATAACAGCTCCATCGCCTGAGAATGGGTCGGACCCGCTCAGTAGCGTCTGGACATGGTCCCGTTTGGATGCTCGTGATCATAGTCTCGACCCTGTTGCCGATGCCGCGGCGCAATCGCGATACCCTGTCAATCGGTCACACACCTTCGGGCGCTTTAGAGTGGCCGACTACGACGATGTTGCGCTGGCAATCTTGGTCCGCCACATAGATGCGCCGGTATATGTCGCGAAGCTGTGTGGCGCGACTTCAAAGGCCTGAGCCTCGCAGTTACTTTGGGCAGAGCCGCAGGCTTGCCCGGCTCTTGCCACAGTGAAATGTCTATAAGACTGCCGACGTCCGCGCGTTACCGAAAAGCAGCGCGCCGATGAGCAAAAACTTTTTCATTGAAAACCGCCCGTTCGGACATTCTAACTAAACTCCGCGGGCCAGAGCAGCAAAAAACGAAATTGAAAACGGGGTCACCCATCCCCTCACCCAAAAATCACTTCAATATCCTTGACAAGCCTTTGGAATAGAAGGAACATCACGGCTAGCCCAAGGAACGCGACGACTGTATGATGGTGACCGCTGTATTTGCGATATGTGAGGTGCAGAAATGGACAAAGAGCTAACCCAAATTCTCAATGAATCAATTCAACTGGAGCTTAACGTCGCCGATCTCTATCTGAGCTTCTCCCACGCCTTTGCCGAGGATAAGGATTTTTGGTCGCAGCTGGCCGAGGAGGAGAGAAATCATGCTGCTTTGCTGGGAGGCGGGAAGCTGGAGTCTTTGGATGAGGGACGGTTCCCGGCTAAGATTCTGACGACCAATCTCGACGCTCTCATCAAAGCAAACAAGGAGATAAAAGAGTTGCTAAAAGAACACCAGCAGAAGCCTCCGTCGTCAAGAGCCTCTGCGTTTGAGATCGCCATCAAAGTCGAGGAATCAACCGGGGAAATAGATTTTAGTTGTTTTATGAGGCAACAGGCAGACTCGTCCGCCGCAAAACTCTTCAGCAGGGTAAACACAGAAGATAGGGCCCATGCGCGCAGAATTCGAAACTACATGAGAGAAAAGAACATTGGGATTCCAGGGGGCCTAGATGAGGGACAAAATAACATAGGTTGATCGGCATAGGGGCCGCGATCGCGAGCGGCTCTGTTACTCGCCAGCCGTGCCCCCCAGCGCAATCAGAGCCGCCCGACGACGGCGCGGTGCTTTCCACCGCCGCCACAGATCGGCCTGAACCCGCAACCGGACCCACCGGGTAAGATACTTCAGTACCAGAGGCGTTTTCCAGAAGCCGAGGGGCCCACAGCGTCAAACGTCGGTTGGGTGTCGCAAGCGGCTGATTATTCATGAGTTCTATCCGGGCGAATTCCCCTTGGAGTCGTAATTGTATCACTCCCCGTTTCCGGCCCTGAATGCGAGCGGGTCTGAATGTGAGGCAG
>JAUYJC010000130.1 GCA_030688735.1 Deltaproteobacteria bacterium | reverse complement strand
GCCGCCCTCTCGATCGCCGGCTCCATGGCCCTGTCCTGGCCGACCGTCGCCTGGGCCAGGATCAAGTCGTTGTTGCAAAAAGACACCTTCTACCACCGCATCCGCGTCGTAGAAGACGAGGAAGCGCGTTACATGTATTTCGACCGCACCCTGCAGAGCGCCATGAACCTCAAGGATCCGACGGGGCTCAGGTTGATTTACTCGCGTTACACATCACTCGGCTTCGCCCTCCGGCCCGACGCCAAGAAAATGCTGCTCATCGGTTTGGGCGGCGGCTCGATCCCGAAGAAACTGCAAAAGGAATTTCCCAATTTGGAAATGGACGTGGTCGAGATCGACCCGGAAGTTATCCAGATCGCGAAAAACCACTTCAACGTGCGCGAAGGGAAAAACCTCAAGCTCCACGCCCAGGACGGCCGGCTTTTTCTAAACCGCAGCACGAACCAATACGACATCATCATGATCGACGCCTACTATTCCGACGCCATGCCCTTTCATCTTGCCACCAAGGAATTCTTCGAGCTGGCGCAGCGCAAGCTGACGCCGAACGGCATCATCGTCGCCAACCTCATCAGCGCCGTGACCGGACCGTCCGGCAAAATCGCCCGCTCCTTCATCAAGACTCAGCGCATGGTTTTCCCGCAGATCTACGTGTTCGCCGCGCGCCGGCCCGACAATCTCAGCATCCAGACCGTTCAGAATGTCATTATCATCGCCACCCGGGACAAACAGCGGATGGATATCAAAGAAATCGTCAAGCGGGCGGCGGCTCTCGACAAAGGGCTGTTCCCGGACCCGATCCAAGATATCGGCGTTGCCTACTACGACGGGCCGTTGCCCGATCACGATGTTCCGGTGTTAACCGATGACTACGCTCCTACGGACAACCTGCTTCATCCTTAGCGTCGTCGCCGTTTCTTCCTGCGCTTTCCTAAGTCCTGCAACTCCCGAGCGGCTGGTCAAGGTCAAACTCGTCGTCGATCGCCGAGTCCGGGAATCAAATGTTAGTTGGCGTAGCCATATCTCGCGAATATTCCGCGCCGCCGCGGATTTTTTCGATGACGAATTCGGCATCCGGCTTGCCGTCGAGGGAATCCATCCCTGGACTCCTGAGGAACCGGTGACGTCGACCCGTGAGTTGCTCGCTCTCCTTAAGAAGCAGGTCCCTTTGAGCGACGGGCGCGAGCGTTTTGATATGGCGATCGGTTTCACACAGCTACCGGGGCGGATTATGCCGGGTCACGCTCGGGTTGATGAGATCGGCAATTGTGCGACCGGACTCGGCAACTACATCGCCCTGGCCATCGCCGACACCCGTGGTTACGGCGATGACGACCAGCTCCGCGGCGACACCGACGTGCAGTCGCTTATTCACGAAATCGGTCATATCTTCGGCGCGGAGCATGTGGAGGACCGCGATTCCATCATGGCCGTTTACTTCAAGCCGTACAGCGATTTCGATAAAAAGAACCGCGACGTGATTTCCAAGAATAAATTTTGCGCCTTCAGGAGAGGATGAAGGATGCTCGCCAATGTCCGCATCGTCCTGGTTCGGCCGCGCGGCTCGGGCAACATCGGATCCATCGCCCGCGCCATGAAGAACATGGGAGCGCGGGAGCTTGCCATCGTGGGCACGGCGCGCACCCGTAGCTTTTGGGCGAGAGCGATGGCAGTCCACGGTAGGGACATACTCAGTAAAGCGAAGTGCTACGGCACGATCCGCGAAGCGATCGCCGACTGTACGCTCGTGGTAGGAACGACCTGCCGCGGCGGCCTCTATCGCAGGCACAGCCAAGCGCCACGGGAAGTCGCGCCGACGATCGCCGCCGCCGCGCGCGCCGGCAAGGTCGCTTTGATCTTAGGGCCGGAAGACCATGGGCTGAGCAACAAGGACCTCGAAGCCTGCCAGTTGCTCATCACCATACCCGCTCATCCGGAATATCAGTCGCTGAACGTAGCCCAGGCCGCGGTCGTTTGCCTCTACGAAATCTTTCTCGCCTCGCTGGGGGAACATCGAGAGGAAGGAATTCAGCGGGCGCACGCCAAAGACATCGAACGGCTCTACGACATCATGCGCGACGCGCTTTTGAAAATCGGCTTTCTCGACTCGGAGAATCCCGAGCACATGCTCCTAGCTTTTCGCCGCATCCTCGGCCGCGCCGGATTGGAAGATGCCGACGTGCGGATCTTTACCGGCCTGTTCCGCCAAATCGAGTGGTACGCCGAGAAAGGCTGGAAAGTGGTAGAGGAAAAAGAAAAGCGAGGCGTGAAAATTCGCTAGCGACCTGTTTAAGGAAAACGAAGATGAGGCCAGCGCTGTATTTGTCGTCATTCCAGCGCATGCGGGAATCCAGCTGGGGACTGGCTACTTTTTCGGCTTCCAAAAAGATTCTGCTGAAAAACCCTAAGAATGCTTCGACAGGCTCAGCATGAACGGAAAAATCTCCAATGATTTCGATCACTCCTCCGTTCGTCCTGAAGTTCTCGAAGGATGAACGGAGGGTTTTTCAGCAGAATCCAAAAAGTTGCCTGTCCCCTTTCCGGAAGCTGGATTCCGGCTCGCCTCAGCCACAGGCTGATTTGGCCGGAATGACGGTCGAAATTTGCTGCGAATTCGCAAACACTACACTAGGAGGCAGCCCGATGAACGTCAACCATTTTGAGCTTAAAAAAACGGCTCTGCTGTTTTTCGATATCCTCAACGGCTACGTTCCCGAAGCGGAACCCGGGAAACCCCCGCTTCTCAAGCCGTGGATTCAAAATGCCGTCCAGCTCGGCAAGGCGGGACGCGCCGTGGGAATGTCCGTCTTCTTCGCCAAGGGCAACCACCGTCCCGACAACGCCACCACGGCGCTCATTCTCACCGACACGAACAATTCGCTCACGCCGTGGCCCAATGGCGAAGTCGTCAAGGGCAAGATGCACGTCATCGCAGGCGACAAAAGCTCGGAAGTGCTCGCTGATCTGGAACCCAAGCCTGAGGACTACTACATCGTGAAATATCGCTGGAGCGCCTTTTTCCAGACCTATCTCGATCTCGCGCTGCGCGCGCGCGGCATCGACACGGTCATCGTCTCCGGCGGCTCCACCGACGTCGGCGTGGCGTCCACTTTGTATTCGGGACGTGATTTGGACTATAACATGATCGTCGTGAGCGACGCCTGCGGCACCTCCCACGACCAGCGCGCCCACGATACTCTTATGGAGCTGATCTTCCCGCGCATGGCGCGGGTGCGCACGACCGACGAGGTTCTCAATATGATCAGGAACGCAAATACGACCTAAGGAACATGAGAGTCAACTGGGTTTAGTGTGGAGGAGCATTCACCACGAAGAACACGAAGATCACGAAGGTTTCGGAGATTGATATTTTTAAACTTCTTAACTTCGTGTCCTTCGTGCCTTCGTGGTGAAAATTGGCTTTGCTTCTTCGGTTGCGACTTTGCGGCGTTGGGATCTTTGTGGTGCAGGAAATCAAGTTGATCGTGCCAGGTTCCCGACACAAAAGCCTGAAGAACCGGAAAATGAAAGCCCGAAAGCCATTCGCAATGCTTTTTGTTTGCGCCGCACTGAGCCTCGCCGCAGGCGCGGGCGCCCAGGAGAAGCTCGAAAAGTTTCGCTTCGTTCATCTGGAGTTCAGCGGAACGCAGGCCGCCCCATTCATCGCCAAGCGCGCCAAAGCGTTTGAAAAGCAAGGTTTGGATGTCGAGATCATTCGCATTGGCGGAAGCTCGAGGGTGGTTCAAGCGATAGTGGCGGGAGAAATCAAGATGGCTCATGTGGGGGCTTCCACGGTGGTCGAAGCGAATCTATCGGGCGCGGACCTTGCGATCATCGCCTCCACCGTCAATGTCGCGACCTTCCGCATGATGGCGGCGCCCCATATCAAAGTGCCCGCAGACCTGAAAGGCAAAAAGATCGGCATCAGCCGATTCGGCGGCGCGACGGAGCAGTTGACCCGGGTGCTGCTGGAGAAGTGGGGGATCGACTCGTTCAAAGAAGTGACGCTGCTCCAGATGGGCGGCGTCCAGGAGACCGCAGCCGGGCTCGTCGCCAAGACGGTGGACGCCGGCTTGTTAAGTTCGCCTCAACATCTTAGAGTCAGCGACGCCGGGTTTCACCAGCTCGCCAATCTCGCGGAGCTGGGAATTCCGTACATGAGCGGCTCCATCGCGACGACCAAGACGTTCATCAGGACCCAACCGGACCTGGTGCGCCGATTCGCCAGAGGATTGCTGGAAGGAATCAAGATTTACAAAACCGACCGGGAGTTTTCGATCCGCGCGCTGGAGCAATTTACCCGGAGCACCGACGCGAGAATGTTGGCTGCTTTATGGGAAGAAAACGGCAGGGTCATTCAACGGGTTCCCTATCCGAGCGTGGACGGACTCCAATCCGTGATCGACGAGGTCGCGGCGCGAAAACCCGAGGCGAGAAGGTTCAAGCCCGCCGACTTTGTTGACACGCGCTTTGTAAAAGAGTTAGAAGAGAGCGGCTTTGTAAAGGCACTATACGGCGACAAATGAGAGGAGAACATTATGGCAACCAACGGCAACCCACCAGTAGGAGTTAGCAAAAACATCAAACAGATTGGCCGCACGGATCTTCCCGGCGGCGGTTCCGTCGTCGTCGAGAACGGCTACGCCTACGTCGGCCATATCGACCCGCCTTTCGGCACGTCGATCGTCGACGTGAAGGATCCCACGCGCCCCAAGCTAGTCGCGCAGCTCGAAGTGCCGGAGGGCATTCACTCGCACAAGGTCCGCGTCAGCGGCGACGTGATGCTGATCAACTACGAGCGCTATAAAGCCAAGGGTGAACCGCAGGCCGGACTCAAAGTTTTTGACATCTCCGACAAGACCAAGCCGCGGGAGATCGCTTTTTATAAAACCCACGGCAAAGGGGTGCACCGATTCACCTTCGATGGCCGCTACGCCTACATCTCGCCGACCGTGGAGGGTTACCTCGGCAATATCGCAATGATTCTCGACATGAAAAATCCGCAGCAGCCCGAGGAAGTCGGCCGCTGGTGGGCGCCCGGGCAATGGACCGCGGGCGGTGAGAAGCCGACTTGGAGTCGCACCGACACCCGTTGCCACCATCCGATTCGGCGCGGCGACCGGCTCTACATCAGCTACTGGCACGGCGGCTTCGCCATCGTGGACATCACTGACATGAGCAAACCGAAAACCATCAGCATGCTCGACTGGAGCCCGCCCTACCCCTGCCCGACGCACACGACGCTGCCGCTCGCAAACAAGGTCATGGACCGCGACTTCATGATCGTCACCGACGAAGAAGTCGGCGAGAAGTTGAACGAAACCCATAACGCCTTTCTCTGGGTCGTCGATATCACTAAAGAGGACTTGCCGTTGCCGGTCGCGACCTTCATCGTGCCCTTCGACGGCAAATCGACCCACGAATTCCGCTTCGGCGCGCACCAGCCCGCCGAGCAGGTTTACGGAAACACGCTTTACGTCACCTGGTTCGGCGGCGGCCTGCGCGCGGTCGATTTTTCCAACCCTTACATTCCCAAGGAAGTCGGCTACTACATCCCGCAGGTTGGAAAAGGACAGAAAGTGGTCATGAGCAACGACGTCTATCACGACAAGGACGGCAAGCTCTATCTGATCGATCGGTATGATGGGTTGGAGATTCTGGAAAGCCAAATCTAAAGAGCTAGCGTCGTTCAAATAGTTCAAAACGTTCAAGCCGGTCAAGCCGTCTGAATCGGCAGAATCGTAGGGTGGGTTGAACGGAGCGATACCCATCAGCCTGAGAAATTCGGTTTCCGAAACAGCGGTGGGTTCTTCGCTGCGCTCTTTAACCCACCCTACGGCTGGAGATTCAGGAGAGCCAAGTGTGAGCGACCGGCTTCAACTGTTTGAACGTTTTGAACGGCTGGAACGGTTTGAACGGTTCTCGCCGCCCGCCGTGACGGCGGCTGGGCCGCGTTGAGAGTGATAGAAGGTCATTTGGCGAAGCACGACTTCTTCGTCGGTGGTTACTCCATCGCCGACATCGCCCTCTTCGCCTACACTCACGTCTCCCACGAAGGCGGTTTTCCGTTGGATGATTATCCGAAGATCAGGGCTTGGATCGAACGGGTTAGAGAGCAACCTGGATTCATTCCGATGATTTAAACCACCGCCGGCAATCAAAAGAGGTTAAATCTCCAGCTTGCGATAATACGCGGTCCTTTCTATTTGTACTGTGTTAAATAATAAGGCATTATGGCGATATCTTCAAGTGATGTGGGAGATACGCCATGGGCAAGAGTCTGGAATCGCGATTCGAACGCTATGCCGATGTGATGGTTGAGGCGCTGGGACATGCGGATCGGGCCACGCCAGCGCGCTGGTATTTGCGGGGGCTGATGCTGCCGGGGGAGCGCAA
>JAUYJC010000126.1 GCA_030688735.1 Deltaproteobacteria bacterium | reverse complement strand
TGAAACTTTTCCACTGCCGCTCTGCGAAACTCCTCCGTTCGTTGTTGACTCACTTCCTTTTTCTCTCTCTCGCCCCGCTTTCCATTTGTTCTCGCATGCGACATCTATCCTGACATAGGGGGATCCCATGGCCATCACCTTTGCTGGGCGCTGCTTCGCGTCCGATGAGTTGGCCCTCATGCGTCAGGCCGCAACCGACTATGCCGGACTTGGGATCACCGAAATCTCCCGCACGATCTGTGAGTGGTTGGATTGGAAGCGGCCCAATGGCCGGCTGAAAAACCATGAGTGCCGCTTGCTGTTGGAACGACTGCAGCATCAGGGACTCCTGACACTGCCGGATTTGCACCACTCCGGACGGCGCGGACCACGAACCGTGACCACCGATACTCGCAGCGATTGTCAAACCCCGATTCAATGCCGCGTCGGCGATCTGGAACCCTTGCGCCTGGCTCTCATCGAAAACTCCGACAGCGCCTTGTGGCGCCAGTTCATCCAGCGCTACCACTACCTCGGCTGTCGGGTTCCCGTTGGCGCTCACTTACGCTACTTTGTCTATTCTGCCCAAGGTCGGACTCTGGCCTGTCTTTTGTGGACCAGTCCGGCTTGGAAGATGGCGGCTCGCGACCGCTGGATCGGCTGGAACCCTGACCAGCGCGCGCACAACTTACAGTTCATTGTTAACAACGGCCGCTTTCTCATCCTGCCCTGGGTCAGGGTCAAGGGCTTGGCATCCACCATCCTGGCCCGCTCAGCCCGCCAGCTCCCCCACGACTGGTGTCAGCACTATGGCTACACGCCGCTGTTACTGGAAACACTCGTCGATGTCACGCGGTTCAACGGAACCTGCTACCGCGCCGCCAACTGGATTGCTTTGGGAGAAACCACCGGCAGAGGAAGAATGGATCGTCACCACAAAGCATTCGGGACGCTAAAACGGATCTTCGTCCTTCCGCTGCACCGACGCGCCCAACAGCGACTCTGTGCCACCGATCACCCGAATGTCTCACTCACTAATGCCGACTAACGCGGTAAACAAGGACATCCAGCGGCCTGCCCTTGCTGTCACTGATCTTGAAAGTCACCAGCGGCCGGCGGTCGGCCGGAATGCTGACGGCGGTGATTTCCGCTTTGAGTCCGTCGTCGGGACCGCTTTGACCTCGGGCGACGCCAACCACAGAAAGGGCGACGGCAATGACGAGAACTTGCACGCGCAGAAGTAGCATTATTTTTCCTCTCTTAATAACGAGACGAAAGCTGCAAACCGCCAAGGCGGTTGCTATGATGTTAAAATCGCCACGCGCGGGTCTAGAATTGGGCAATCTTTAAACCCACTCTCGATTCTTGTCAATGAAAATTTCAGAAAATTTCAGAATCTATCCCCGCGGCTCCAAGTCTTACTTGATCCAACTGGCCATCGGCGTTATGTTAGGCCGACTGGCAGCACGCGTTTCAGAAAAAATTCGTCGGCTACACGGACTATCGGTAGTCCCGACTCGCCAAAGCAAGAAATGAATCTCAAGGAACGCACCTATCTTTGGTACATCGCCGTCCTGCGCATTTACGTCGGCTACTACATGCTCACTCAAGGCATCCGAAAATTCCAGCGCGACTTTCCCAAGGGCGATTGGATCGGACGGCAGATCGGCGACTTGGCGACGTTGGATTTGTATCCGTGGTACAAACGATTTCTAACCGCTTACGTCGTGCCGCACAGCGAGCTGTTCGGTTATCTCGTCACCATCGGCGAGATAGTGGTGGGCGCTTGCTTGCTCTTGGGCTTGTTGACGCGCTTTGGCGCGCTCGTCGGTTTGTTCATGTTGATCAACTATTATCTCGGACCCGGCATGGCCAGGGGCGGCGCCGTGATCGCGCAGCAGCAGACCTTTATCGTCGCGTTGGCGATCTTTGTGCTATCGAACCCGGGCCACACGTTGGGATTGGACGGCTTGCTTTTCGGAGCTCGGGGCAAGGGATTCAAATGAAGCTTCCGGGGGCGGCGACCAGCGACGGCACGGAGCGCTATCGCAAGCGCTTCGAAGGCCGGATTCCGCGGGAACATTTCTGCGACGCCCAGGGTTTATCGCTCTCCTCCATCGGCATCGGCACTTATCTCGGCAACTACGACGATGAAACCGACCGGCTTTACCACGATGCCGCGGTGCGCGCCGTCGAGTCCGGCTGCAACGTCATCGACAGCGCGATCAATTACCGCCTGCAAAGAAGCGAGCGCTCCATCGGCACTGCGCTCAAAGAGCTTGCGACGAAAGGTTTCAACCGCGACGAGATCGTGGTGGCGACCAAAGGCGGCTTCATTCCCTACGACGGAGCGCCGCCCGCCGACCCGCGGCGCTATTTAGACGACACTTTTTTCAAGCCCGGCGTTGCCAGCGCTGCGGACATCGTCAGCGGCTACCACTGCATGACGCCAAAGTATCTCTTGGACCAGCTAGAGTGCAGCCTTAGAAATCTCGACCTCGAATGCATCGACATCTACTACGTCCACAATCCCGAGACCCAGCTGGGAAAAATTCCGCGCGAAGATTTCAACGACCGGCTGCTCAAAGCCTTCGAGACGCTCGAAGGCGCGGTGGCGGCGGGCAAGATCAAGATGTACGGCACCGCGACTTGGAACGGCTATCGCAATCCGAAAGACGCCAAGGATTATCTCTCACTCGCCGAAGTCGTCGAACTGGCGGCCAAGGCCGGCGGAAAGGATCATCACTTCAAGGTCATTCAATTGCCGCTCAATCTCGGCATGACCGAAGCATTGTCATTGAGCAACCAGACGGTCAAAGGAAAAGACTCAACGATACTCGAGGCGGCCCAAGCCCTCGGCATCACCGTCATGTGCAGCGCTTCCATTCTCCAAGGGCAGTTGACTCGCAATCTGCCCGAGGTCATCGGCGAGACGTTTCAAGGCCTGGAGACCGACGGCCAGCGCGCGCTGCAGTTCGTGCGCTCGACTCCGGGGGTCACCACCGCGCTGGTGGGGATGAAGCAGGTAAACCACGTGGAAGAAAATCTCAAGTCCGCCCGCGTCGCGCCAGCGTCGTGGGAGCAGTACTCGAAGCTGTTTGGGAGTTCCGATTCCCATTGAGCCGGGGCTGGCTCGCCTCAGTTTCCGGTGAGAGTGTCTAAGTTCCCGAAAATCGTTTCCAGTCTTTGGAGCACGCCGCTCGGCAGAGCAGGTTTAAGTATGGCTTCGACATTGGCTTGCAAGTGCGCCGAATCGCCGGTGCCAGTCAGCACCACGTCGACCCCCTGCTCGTGCCGGCAAAAACGGTAAGCGGCTTCCGGCAGCGTCGGCACGCCCCCTTCTTGACGCACAAAGTCCAGCGGATCGTTCGCGTTCACGGACGCGTGCGGGATGGTGCCTTTCTGAATCAGATCGGCGACAATCGCCTTGAGCCGATCCGGCTGGCTCAAGGCGCGCCGCACCGCGAACATCACCAGAGTGCCGACGTTTTCTTGCAGGGTTTTCGCAAAGACCCGGTTTCGCGCCGACGGGTTCAGGATGTTGAAACCGACCATGACGACGTCCCAAGGGCCGGCTTCCAGAGCCTCCGCGAGCATACGATGGCCCGAATCTTCGACGAACGCCTCGGAAATAGCGATGAAGCGGATTTTACCCTCTTCGCGCATTCTCAAGAGAACCGGGAGCAGCTTGGTTGACGCGTACGCGTAATCTTCCGGCTCGACGCCGTGGGCGTGGTAAACATCGATGTAATCGGTTCCAAGCCGCGTGAGGCTCTGTTCCAGACTCTTCCTGACCTCGCCGGCGGGGTCGCTCGGATCTTTGAGCGGAAATTTTTTCTTCGTGGAGAGAACGATCCGGTCTCTGGGAACCTCGGCGATGGCTTTGCCAACGATCTCCTCCGTGC
The DNA here is from genome assembly GCA_030688735.1 of Deltaproteobacteria bacterium. Taxonomy (GTDB): domain Bacteria; phylum Desulfobacterota; class Binatia; order UBA9968; family UBA9968; genus JACPFE01. The sequence goes on along the minus strand of JAUYJC010000126.1, from coordinate 5,986 downwards.
CGTAGACCTCAGCCGTGTCCAGAAAGTTCACGCCCAAGTCGAGCGCCTGCCGGACCAAGGCGACGCAGTCCTGCTCGGGCCTGTCCCGCAGCCCCAACCGGCTCGGCCCGCCGCAGCCCAACCCCACAACACTGACTTTAAGCCCGGTGCGGCCTAGTGTCGTATACTCCATTTCCACTCCGCTGTGGTTCAAGCCGTTCAATACGTTCAAAAAGTTCAAACCGTCTCGGATCGTTTTAACGGTTTGAACGCTTTGAACAGCTTGAACGTTTTGAACCTCTTTTGGTTCCTAATCCCAAGTCACGCGAATACCCAACACTTCGCCCGTCGCGCACACCTGGCCCGCGGCGCTCAACGTGCAACTGACCCAGGCCTTGCGCCCTTCGATTTTCACGATGCGGGAGCGCAGCTCGATAGACTGGGCGATCGGCGCGGGCTTCAAATAAGAGATGTTCATGTTCGCGGTGACATAGCCGATGCGCGGTGCGCTGCCGATGGGCCGTCGCTCCGCGCGGTAGGCATGGGCGATGGCAAGGTTCAGGCCGTGGCAATCGATCAGCGATGCGATGATGCCGCCGTTCAAAATATCCGGCGTGCCGCCGCAGTGATGCGGCTCGGCCGTCCAGGTCGCCACCGCTTCGTCGCCGTCCCAGTAGCTCTTGATGCGCAGCCCCTTCTCGTTACCCGGGCCGCAGCCGTGGCAATGATGGACGGAACCCTGGTCCTGAAAAGCCGGCTCCTTCATGACGGGCAACGTTCTCACTTCGCCTTGTCGAGCTTGAGCGAAGCGGAATTGATGCAGTAGCGCAGATTCGTCGGCGCCGGACCGTCCTCGAAGAGATGGCCCAGGTGGGCGTCGCATCGGCCGCAGAGAACTTCGGTGCGCCTCATGAACAAGCTGTTGTCCGACTCGGTTTCGACCTTGTCCTCGGCAACCGGCGCCCAGAAGCTTGGCCAGCCGGTGCCCGAATCGAACTTGGTGTCGGAGCTGAACAGCTCGTTGCCGCAGCAGGCGCAGCGGTACATGCCTTTGTCGTGGCAATCCCAATATTGCCCGGTAAACGCCGTCTCGGTGCCCTTCTCGCGGCAAACGTGATACTGCGCCGGCGTCAGCTCCTTTTTCCATTCCTGATCGCTCTTGGTGATTTTTTCTTTCATGACTCTTTCCTTGTACGGGGCTCAGCTCTGCATGTTCACGAACTGGAGCGGGACCGGCAAGCCGGCGCCGCGCAGCATCTGAATGACTTCCTGCAAGTCATCGATCTTCTTGCCGGTAACCCGTATCTGGCTTTCCTGGATCGCCGCCTGCACCTTGAGCTTCTTATCCTTGATCATCTTCACAATGTTCCGGGCGGTGTCGGAATCGATGCCTTCCTTGATGGCGATCTCCCGCTGGATCATTCCCTGGGATGCCATCTGATCGGGTTTGGGCTCCAGGCACTTTCGATCGACCTTGCGTCTGACCAAATTCTCGATCAGCGTGTCCTGCACGGCCCGCATCTTCATGGCGTCTTCGGTCGTCACCCAAATCTTTTTTTCTTTCTTGTCGAGGGTGACCTCCGTCTTCGAGCCGCGAAAATCGTAGCGCGATAAGATCGCTTTTTTGGTGATATTGACCGCGTTATCGACCTCCTGGAGGTCGATCCGATTAACGACGTCGAACGACGGCATGACTCTGCGCTCCTGAATTAGATGATGGGAGTAGACACTTGGTTGCGCTCCGGCGCCGGAGCGGCGACTATTTCTTCTTCGCGGCTCTCGGTTTCATCGCTTTCCGTTTAGGCAACTTGATCCCCGCCCCGCTGAGCACGAAGTCCAAGATATTGCTGCGCGTGATGATGCCGACGAGTTTGCCGCTCTGCATCACCGGCAGTGAGCCGATGCGGTGGCGTCGCAGCAAGCCCACGGCGGCGGCCAAAGAAGTGTCGGGACGCACGACCATGACATCATGGCTCATGACCTCTTCCACGGTCACCGAATTAGCGAAGCGGTCGATCTCCTTGCCGCGGTTGATCATCGTGCTGGAGGGATAGCCGTCGCGAATGTCCCGGTCGGTCACGATGCCCACCAGCTTCTCGTTTTCCAACACCGGCAATTGATTGACCCGGTGTTTGGCCATCAGCCGTCGCGCGATGCCGATGCTTTCGAAAGTCTCGACGGCGAGCACCCGCTTCGACATCCAGTCGGCAACTCGAACTCCATTTGATTTTTTGGTTTTTTCCACCTTCACAGCTGCTCCACCGTATATCCAAGTTGCTTCAACAACTCAATGACCCCCTCCCGGCCGACCAGATCCGCCGCCCCGACGATCACCATGGCATTTTCTCCCTGCGCGATCATTTTTTCAATCTGCGGCAGCCAGCGCCGGTTGCGCTTGACGATGACTTCCGCGTACACTTCCGGATATTCGCGCATGCCCGCCAGCAGCCATTGTTCGACGGCCCCCACCTCCCCTTTCATCCAAAATTGCACAAGCTGTTCCACCCCTTTGTCGAGCTGGTCCAATTCTTTCAGGGTCTCGCGCAGCATCATTTCTTGATCGCGCCTGGACAATCCATCCAGCAGACCGATCTGGAGTTCCAGCGATTCCAATCCGCCGGTCGATTTGCCGTTGCGCTTGGCCCTCTCGGCGAGATAACGGTCGACGCCGTAGTTGGGATCGAAACCGAGTTTTTGCAGCTTCATCGCCGCCAGCGTCAACGCGACCAGCCAGGGCTTCAAGGGATTCATCGCGCGCAGGTCGATCCCCAGCTCCCGGGCGCGCCGTTCGGCCAGGTCGTAGGTTTCTTTATCGACGCTTTGCTGCAAGGTCGTGCCGTCGCGAAACAGCCCCTTCTCAAGCGTCAACTGTTGAGTTTTTTCCGCAGTGGCGCTCTGCAGGTCGATTTCGAGCACCAGTTTGCTCACGGCGTCGAAGGCTTGTTCAATCGATTTTTTGAGCGGGTAACTTTCCTTTTTGAGAAAATGGATGGAGCCCAGAATGTAAATGCTGTGTTTCTCCGACCGTACTTTCCACAGGAAACTCTTTTCCTGTGCGCCCGCTTGTCCGAAATCCGCGAACGGTGCGAACAGTAAGAGAAGCGCGCAAAGGATTCCGCCTGTTCGTCGCAGCCGGCCGCCACCGATATGTCCTTGCCTACGGTTTGCGGTTATTCTGATCATCGCCCGACCAAAACGACTAACAGGATAAGCGCGAGCGCCAAGAGCAATGCTCGAACGTGAATCTCTTTCGCCACCCGCCGAAGCAGCGCTCTCGTTGCCGAATCTTCGATCGCTTCGTCGCCCGCGTCCAAATTGCGCAGCCCGCGCGCGGCCAAGAGCACTCAGGTTTTCTCCTTGGCCTGAAAGAACCCAAGCGCCGCGAGCCACAAAAAGACAAACAAAATTATTCGCTGAACAAAGGTGCTCGTGACTCCGGCGACTGCCAAGCCGACCGCGCCGGCCAAAGCCACGGCTCCAAAGGCGAGTCTTTTGCGCCGTTCGCCGGGACCGAGATTGCCGTCAGCCATTTGCGGATTAAGGGTCTTCAGGCTTTGCTGTGAAGCAGGGCTCGGAGATTGCACCGCCGAGGCATGGAGGGTGCGGAGAAAATCGAATAAAAATGGCATCTTTAACAAACCCTCTGTGAACTCTGTGTCTCTGTGGTGAATACTTCTTCAGAGGAAACCCAGCATAACCCGGATTAGAAACTCCGTTCAGCCGGTCACCACTCCAGACGAATGCAAATCTCCTCGCCGCGCGCTTCGGTCGGCAGAACCGTCAACGGCGGGCCGCCTTGGGGTAACACGCACGCCCCGGAATTCAAGTCGAAACAATAATTGTGATTGGCGCAGCGCACCTTGGCGCCATCGAGCACGCCGTTCTTGAGATCCGCGTCTTCATGCGGGCATTGCCGCGCGAAGGCGAAATATTTTCCCTCGGCAAACGCCAGCAAAACCTGGCGCCCGCCGAGGTCGATCTCTTTCATCTCCCCCGCGACCAACTCGCCGGCCCGGGCCACCGGAATGTAACTGACTCCCATTCCCTAACCTGGATTATTCGCGGCCCAGGTAAAGCAACGATACCCGAGTGACCGGGGGATAAAGCCTGGAGGGAGAAGGCACCCGGACGTGCCGTTGCGTTGACTTGCACGGCGCTTGGCCGCACCGTGAGCAATCCTCACTGCAGTTTGCTCCAGACGAGCGATTCGCATCTACTTCAAGCCACAAAACCGTTGCCTTCTCCCGGAAGGGTTTATCCCTTGGTCACTGCGACGTTTGAACGATGTGCTGGGTTACGCCGCCGCCTTCTGGCGGCGATACAGCGGGCCGCGCAGAACCTGGCCCGGCAGCTCACCCGTCATACGGCCGTCCTGCTGGATGACCTTGCCGTTGGCGATCGTGTAATGCATCCCTTCGGCGCGCTGGATCAGCCGCTTGCTTCCCGCCGGATAGTCGTTGGCCCACTCCGGTTCATGGGAGCCGACCGTCTGCGGATCGAAGATCGCAAGGTCCGCGGCGTAGCCGGGGCGCAGGAGACCGCGTCCTTGCATGCCAAAAATCGAAGCTACGTGGAAAGTAAGTTTGTGGATCGCCTGCTCCAGGCTCATGACCTGGCGCTCGCGCACCCAGAGTCCGAGCAGGATCGTGCCGTAGCCGAAGTCGGCGCCGAATTGCACATGAGCGCCGGCGTCCGAGGTCCCTACCAGCACGTAGGGGCTGCGCAGGATCTCCCCCATCGCGTTCCAGTCACCGCCGTTGTTGGCATTCCAGAAAACCGTACCGAGATCTTCTTCTAGTGAGAGATCCAGAAAGGCGTCCAACGGATCCTGGCCGCGCAACGCGCCCAACTCCGCGATCGTCTTACCGGCGTACTTTTGGTTTTCCGGCTTGATCACCTTCTCCACCCGGGGAATGTCCCAGCGGCGGTGGAAATTGGTTGGCCGCGGGTCGGCCAGATCGGCGTGCAACTTTTGCCGCGTGGTCAGGTCCGCAAACGCCTGCTTGCGCACTTCCACGGGCAGGAACATGAGATTTTTCCAAGTGGGAAATTCATCGAACACCTGGCATTCCCTCAGCGTAAAATGGCGCACCAGCGGCACAGTGTGGGACAGGCCGTAGGCTTGATACCCGGCGCGGAAGATCGGCTCCACGGCGTCGAGCTGCTCGCGCCACAGATTGGGCTCTGCCCAGCGGTGCTGCAAGCTCTGCCAGAGCACGGGTCTCTGGGTGCGTTTGGCAAGCTCATGGTAGAAATCGAAGTGCTCGATCTTGTTGCGGCCCAGAATCGTCTCGATGACGCCGCCGTTTCGCTCCGCCAACACATCGCAAAGAGCGAAAAGCTCCTCGTCGTCGGCCAGGCGGCTGGCCACCGGCTTGCCGTCTTCGCGCATGTGGCGCTCGTTGCGATTGGTCGAGATGCCGAGCGCGCCGCCTTCCATCGATTCCAGCACCAGGGCGCGCATCTGCTGAATCTCTTTGGCCGTAGCCTTGCGCTCAACCGCTTCTTCGCCCATCGCATTGTGGCGCACGGCGATGTGGCCCACCAGGCCACCGACATTGATGCCGATTTTCCCTTCTAAATTGTCTAGATATTCGCCGTAGCTATGCCAGTTCCACTTGACTCCCTGCTCCAAGGCATGGCGCGGGATCGCCTCCACGCGCACGAAGCTTTTCACGATCGCGTCCTCGATGCCGGCTTTTACCGGCGCCAGCGAGAGACCGCAGTTGCCCATGACGACCGTGGTGATGCCGTGCTGCGGCTCACAGGTGCCGTAGGGGTCCCAGAGCATCTGCGCGTCGAGGTGCGTGTGATGGTCGATGAAGCCCGGCGCCACCGCCAAGCCGTCCGCATCGATGGTCTTCGCCGCGTTTCCCCTCAACCTTCCTACTTCGGCGATTTTTCCGTCTTTGACCCCGACGTCCGCTACATAGGAGGGAAGACCGGAGCCATCCACCACCCGGCCGTGGCGCACTAAAAGATCAAAATCCATTTTGCATCCTCCTCG
>JAUYJC010000125.1 GCA_030688735.1 Deltaproteobacteria bacterium | reverse complement strand
TGACGATTTACTTCGTTGTGGACGCCGCTCAGTGGTAGTCCGCGATTTCAACTTGTTGCGCATATCCATTCTCCCAGTGAAAGCACACGCGATACTGCTCATTGATTCGAATACTGTGTTGGCCGACTCGATCCCCCCGTAGCCGCTCAAGCCGGCTTCCCGGCGGAACGGTAAGGTCAGAAAGATCACCAATCGCCGAAGCATGCCTAACGTGTGGGTGAGAGGCGCGGTCCGCCGCTTCCGTCGCAACCCAAGGGTTAGGCGGACTCCGGTTTACTGCAGCACCTATTGCGTGACTTTCGCAGGTTTGGAGCCTTGAGTGCCCTGTGAGTCCGTTTCCCGAGGCGTTCTCTCAGCCGACCGGTCGGTGAGGCAGATGCGAAGGTCGATGTCGGCAGCGCGGGGTTCTGGCGAGAAAAGACGGTACATTCTTCTCCTCCCAAACATCGCAAGTCAGGCACCAAAGACGTTCAATTCGGTTTCACGACCTCGGCTTCAAATTCCCGAAAAAGCCACGAGAACTCGTCAAGAGCACCTTGCCGGATTTCCATATGCGTTTTGTTTTGGCTCATCTCCTGTATGATTTCGGCGATTCGTGAATTGCTAACATCTTTGGCCAGGCTCTCTCGCCCAAGTTCATTGAAGCGCTTCATTATTTCTGCCTCCTCGCGGGAGACAAAGTAAGCGAGAAACATGTACCCCTTGTGCAATTCGTCGATGGAATCCCCTCTAGACTTAGCGACTCGCGCAATAGCGATAAGCGCTCGCTTGATTTCTGGCTTGGAGGCGGGGAGTCGATCTACGGATATAAAATCCTCGCTAGTTTTGAGCATCGCTAGAATCACGCCGTAATCATTGACGAGTTTCTGCATCGCTTCTAACGACTGCAAAGCCTTCGTGACTCGGTTCTTATTAAAGTAGCGAGTGATCCACTTCACGACGATGCTCAAAAATGTTATTTATCCATGATTGAGATGTCTGCCGTTGCTTCTCCCAACTCAATTCTAATTTCCGTTTCAATCTTGCGCCTGATCTTCGGTAGTTCTTTTTGGGCATAGTCGTCTGCTTCATCCCATACACGACCGGACTGTGAAGGAGGGGTGTCTTTTGATTCGACCAAAAATGCATATTTCAGCGCTATTCTATTCATCTCGTTTTTTACCAGCGTAATTTCTTCGGCCAAACTGAACGGAAAGAAAATCCGGTTGGGCACGAAGAAATTCTCGAAGTCTTGGAGCGCACTGGCAAAATCCTTTCGCGCTGCTTCCCGCTCTGGCCCGCGCATGTTACCCGACTTGCTCACATATTCCCCCAAACGCTGTTCAAGTTTTGCGAGCTTTCCAAACCCCTCGCACAAAGCATCAATTTTGCGTTCAAAAACCAAGCGGAGCCGCGTAGCTTTGAAGTCACGAGTTTCCTGAAGTGCACTATTCAATTTCGCTAACTCTCTCGCTGATTCGCTCCGAATCTCCTCTATCCTTCTCTGGTATTCATGCTCGATTGACCTTTTTAACCGAGTACCTAGCCATAGTTGAATAAGCCAGCCAACAAATGCGCCTGAGATTAGACCAGATAAACCACCCGTTACGGCATCGGAAATCATAAGAGGGCACCTCTCAGATTGTAGGCGAGGATCGGAAAACTGGGTCAGAAGCTATTTTGTTCACGGTTTCTCGGCGACGACCTTGCCGTTCTTCCAAATGTAGATCGGAGTTCCGTGCATGCGGGCGGTCTTGCGCGCCACTTTTGCGGCGCGGCGCAGGGCGCGGCCGACGGCTGCCGAGAATAGTCTCGTTTCTTTCTTTACTTTGGTTCGCTTCATGGTCCCTGTTCGGTCAATTGAGGTGTCTTACCCAAGTTATCATATACGCTCCAAGTGTCAGCTAAAAGCCTGTAAGATATTTGAAAGTGGAGCCCACCGGGCGGAATCCTGAGCAAGTGCCCCGGCCAAGGCGGGGCTTGAGTCGAAGGGTTGATCCAACTGCGATCGAATCGGCGCAGCACATCGGCGCGTGGAAACGTTTCAGAGGGAACAGAGGGCAGTCACAGAAATGCGCGGGTGAGAGAATGATGGACCGGCAGTCTATTAACTATTAAGCACCCACGATGTCTACCCTTGCGGCGTAACCAAGTTGACCGAGCAACCGCTCGCAATCTTCCCATGTCAAACCAAACGCGCGCACGTCAGCGACGCCGATGCGAGAAACGACCGCCGATAGTGTGGCCACCTGATCCTCCGCAAACTCGCCGTCCATCATCGCCTCTTCCGCCCAATCCACCAAAGCTGCGAGGGAAATCTCGTGACGCAGGTATGCCGCGATTTTGTCGGCTACGGTCTGCTTTGTGATGGTCATGGTTCATATCCTACACTTTCTGGTGACCCTTATCCAAGCGTGACCTGGGACTCTGTGCAAAAAGATTTCTCACTGCGTTCGAAATGACAACTACTGCTTGCGCCGATTTGTGACTGGGCACGGACTCCTGTGTCATTTCGACCGAAGGGAGAAATCTGTCTCGACCGAAGGGAGAGACCTTACCCCTCCTCACTCAAATCCTTCCACTCCGGATTGACGCTAATCACCAAGTTGTTCTTCTTCTCGCGGCGCCATTTCTTTATCTCTTTTTCCCTCGCCAATGCGCTTATCACGTCACCAGTTTCCTCGAAGTAGATGAGCTTATCGACGTTATACTTCTCAGTGAAGCCTTTCACCAGTTTATTCTTGTGTTCATAAAGGCGCCGTTGCAGATCGTTTGTCACGCCAATATACATGACCTTGTTGTTCCAATTGGTCAGGAGATAGACGTAGAAGTGTTTTTCTTTGGGCATAAGACTTCTCGGTCACGTCAAGAGAAAGATTTCTCACTGCGTTCGAAATGACAACATTGTTCTTGCGAGTTTCCCTCCCTGTCATTCCGATGGAGCGAAGCGACGAGGAATCTGGAGCAGAGGCAATCCAAGAAGATTTGTCGTTGCACTCGCAACAAGGATTTCTCACTGCGCTATGAGCAGAGATCTCTCACTTCGTTCGATACCATGATCTCTCACTTCGTTCGAGATGACCGCCGCTGCTTCCAGCGGCGGTCACTTTATCGCTTCGGCCTTTTTCAGTTCTTCGATTCTCTCTGGACTTAATCCTAGGATCTCACCGAAAACGTAATCGTTGTGCGCGCCGATCCAGGGGGCGGGGCGGGCGGCGTTGGCGGCGGAGAGAGAGGGGATGCCTGGCAGGCCGTGGTGGGTCATCTTGCCCCATGGTGGGCCATCGGTTTCGACGATATGGCCGCGCTCGCGCAGATGAATATCGAAGTAGATATCTTCGCCGGACATCGGAATTCCGGCAGCGACACCTGCTTCTTGGAGCAAACGAAACACTTGCTTAGACGTATACTTAGTCGTCCACTTTGAAAGATTCCGATCAAGCTCGTCGTAATGCTCTTTGCGGCCGGTTTTGCTCGCGAATTTATCATCGGCGGCCCAGGATGTTTTGCCGATCAAGCGAACCATGCTCTGCCATTCTGGGTCACTCGCGCACGCGATGATGATCCATGCGTCATCGCCGCGGCAGGGATAGACGCAGTACGGCGCATAGGGCTCGCCTAAAATTTCGCGATAGCCGAGCGCGTCCCATTCTTTTCCGTTAATCGTGTAATCGAGGATCGCCGGACCCATCATCGCGCCTTGTGCTTCGAGCATCCCAGCCTCGATGAACTGCCCACGCCCCGTGCGCTGCTGAAATTCGAGCGCGGCGAGAACTCCGAGCGTCATCGTCACGGCGCCCACGCGGTCGGGCCAGGCGATCTTGCAGCGGCTTTCCATCGGCGAGTCGGGATAACCCCAGAGCCGCATGATTCCGGTGTAGGCGAGCAATTGCCAACCCCAGGCGACCCACGACTTGAGCGGGCCGGTGAGCCCCCAGCCGGGCATGACGGCCTGGACGATGCGCGGATTGATTTTTTGGAGCGCGTCGAAACTGAAGCCGAGGCGCTCCAGTACACCAGAGCTGAAATTGTCGACGACGACATCAGACCTGGCAACAAGCTGCTTGAATAGCTCTTTCCCCTCGGGATTCCGCAGATTGATCGTGCAGCCGAGTTTCGCGCGGTTCATGTCGGCGTGGGCAGCCGATTCCCGCTCTTTGCTAGGAACAACGGCAGTTTCGATCTTGACAACCTCCATCCCGTAATAGGCGAGCAGTGCCGTTCCCAACGGACCAGCATATTGTTGCGTGAGATCGGCCATTCCTAGGCCGGCGAGCATGGGTCGGCGCGCCTCATCCTCATTCGTGATGTTTTTCGAAACCTTCGGCGGCAACTTTTCAAGTTCCGCGAGAACCTCCTTCTGATGCTGGCCCAAGAGCGGCGCGGGGCGGCTCACGCGCATCGGCGTCAAAGACAACCTCATGGGAAATCCCGGCGCTCTGTAGCGACCGATGACGGGATGTTCGATCTCCTGGAGCCATTCGCGCGACCGCAGTTGTTCGCATTCGACGAATTCCCCGATTGTGTTTAGCGGCGCGGCGGCGAGATGGCGTCGCTGGGCTTCATTGGCAAACTCGTCAGCGGTGAATTGCCCGATGAAATCCGCAAATGCCTTGGCCACCTGCTCAGCGTGCGCGTCGCGATATCTGGGATTCTCCCACTCGGGGCCGGCGAGCACCGGATCGCTCATCCAGTTCTGCGCGAACTCCTTCCACATATGCGGCATGTTGGTCGTGAAGTGGAGGTAGCGCCCGTCCTTGCAGCGGTAGATGTTCGTGCCCGCGCCGCCGTAGGCATTGGCCCCCGGCCTGCGTTCCAGCCGATTCTCCAGCGTGTAACGCGCCACCGAACTACTGTTGGTGAAGGTCAGCGCTTCTTGCAGCGACAAATCGATGCGCTGCCCTGCTCCGGTTTCCCGCGCGTGCCGGACGCCGGCGAGCCCCAGCGTCGCCGCGACGCAGGCCGCGACTTGGTAGGCGAGATGACTCGGGGCGGTGCACTGGCCGCGCCTGTCGTCTCCCTGCCCGTACAAGAATCCCCCCGAGGCGTTGGCGATAGCGTCGCTCCCTTTGTAATGGCGGTAGGACCCTGTGCGGCCGAAGGGAGTCAGGGAAACGATCACGAGCGCGGAAAAATCTTTCCGGAAGCGCTCGTCGGTGCAGCCTAACTTTTCCAGATAGCCGAGCGGCGTGGCCTCGACGAACAGTTGCGCAGAGCCGAGCAGCTTTGCGACGACTTCGCGATCGGCGGGACTGTCCTCCAGATCGAGCACGACGCTGCGCTTGTTGGTATTCGCGTTGATAAAAGTGAGGCTGCGCTCGGGATGCTCGATATTACCGGCGAAAGGCGGAAGCAGACGGTTCGGATCGCCACCAGGCGGCTCGACCTTGATTACATCGGCGCCCAAGTCCCCAAGCAGGCGCGTCGCGTAGGACGCCGGAATGTCGCCTAACTCGACGACGCGCAGATGGCGGAGAGCGCCATCATTGTTGCCGGTGATTTGACCTGACATTTTTGGTGCTTCTGGGTTTCCTGAGAAGGCGTATTCACCGCAGAGACGCAGAGTTCGCAGAGTCGGAGCATTTTTTAGTCAAAAACCCTTTTTCCGCGTCCTCCGCACCTCCGCGTAAGCCACCAGGAGACCCGAAGTCCTTCGCTTTCTAGCGGCTGAGATCAACCACGACTCTGCCCCTGATGCCGCCTTTCAGAATCAGATCGATCTTCGGGCCCAGCTCTTCCAGCCCACACTCGGTGACGAGATCGCCGGAAAGATCGACCTTCCAATCGCTGGCGAGTTTCTGCCAGGCCATCGTGCGCGGGCGCATGGGGACATCGACGGAATTGACGCCTAAGAGACTCACGCCTCTGAGAATAAATGGAAAAACGTTCGTGACCAGATCGACGGACATCGCGTTGCCGCAGGCCGCGACGAGGCCG
>JAUYJC010000109.1 GCA_030688735.1 Deltaproteobacteria bacterium | reverse complement strand
CGGCCTGTGGCAATTTCGCTAACGGTTTGAATGGCTGAAACGACTTGATCTGTCTTGGTTTGTGATCCGTGAACTCGATATGAGAGGATGTATTCGATTCCCCGAAAGAAAACTCTGTCTAAACCTCGGCTGCGGAACTGTATCCGGTTGCGTTGCCCGTCACCAGGCCCGGCTCAGGCAAATGGCAATCAGTTTCACGTAAATAGTTCTCCAGAACAACCTTGACGTCACGGGCGCTGTTGACCCGCACCAATTGCGGGCGTAGCTCGGCGGCGCCGAGAAGGTCGCGGCAGTAGCGGAGCAAATGGCTGCGCATGCCGTCGAAGCGGCGGTTCTCCACGACGTTTTCATAATGCCGGCTATGTTCAAGGATCACGTTAAAACGCTCGGCGAGACTCACAGCGGGCCGCGGCGCTACCGCGCCGATTCCTCGAAGGGCTTGCTTGACCTGTTCCTTGCCGGCAAAAAGCCAGGGATTTCCCCGAGCGGACTGGCCGATGAGAACACCGCCGACTTGGCTTTCGCGAACACGACGGTATACATCCGGCATGTCTTGCAAGTCGCCGTTGCCGAGCAGCAACGTCCCGGAGCCTTTGACGATCCCGGCCGCCTGCGCAATCGCTTCCCAATCGGCGTTGCCTTTGTATCCCTGCTGTAACGTGCGCCCGTAGAGTGTGATTGCGGCCGGACGCTCTTCGAGGAGAGTCGAAATCCACTCTTTGACTACGATCCGGTCGTAGCCGAGCCGGGTTTTGATCGAGACCGGAAGCAGGCGCCGGTCGGCCGTCGCGGCTATCGCATAAACGCCGGTCCGGCGTCGGTTGGCAGCATTAAATGCAGCGATGGCGCCCGGGCGGATTCCCAGCTCTTTGAGACTCTGTCCGTCGTACCAGTCTTGAAGGCCCTGCCGCGTCGCCCGAATAATCGCCCGCGCCAGTTCGGGCGCGCGGATCAGCGCCGCGCCGCAACCGGCCGCGGCGACTTTCCTCGCCGGGCAACCCATATTGATATCCAATCCGTCAAAGCCAAGCTCTCCCACGATATGCGCGACTTTGTAGAAAAGCTCCGGGGTCTTGCCGTAAATCTGTGCCACCACCGGGCGCTCGATCTCTGAATAGGTAAAATCCCTGAGCAGCATCTCCGGCGCGGAGAGCGCCGATTGAATATTGACGAACTCCGTTAAAATCACATCGGGGCGGCTATGCTTTGCAGTGACAAAACGAAATGACGAGTCGGTCACGCCGTCCATGGGTGAAAGGCCGATGATCGGTTTGGGGATGTCTTGCCAAAAGTTCATGATCGGTGGTTCAAAATAGCATCCGGGAACCAGCCCTTCAAACGTGATTAGCTGTTATCTGGAACGGCAGCTGGGACGTAGTTTCGCAGAGTCCGCTGTTGGGCTCGCCGGTTCTCGCCGATCGTCAACCAAGAGCAGGTTTGACGCCTTTTTTCGTTTTCTCATTTCACGTCCCGGCGAGCTTTTCGAGGGGAGCCTGTGTATGTGTTAGCATCCGTGTATAAACATCAACGGCGAGTCCCATCGTCATTACCCTAATCCCACACGGTACGAACCAGGCCGGAATCGTGGATTTTTCGGTCGCCGGTAATTAGCGGCAATCCAGCGACTCTGGCCTGGGCGATGATCATGCGATCATAAGGATCTCGGATGCTCGTGAACGTCGCGGCTTCGAGAAGTACGGCTGTGTCGTTGACGCCCAAATCAAAATTATCCGCCTGTGCGAGCGCGACAACAAGATCTCGGAACGGTTGAGGGAGGCGTATTTTGTCAGCTTCGGAGAGGAGTAATATCTCTTCGAGAACTGTAAAGGGAACAAGCGCCGTATCCCGGCCCCTCTTCACCCTGTCAAAAATGTTTCGTGCTCTATGCCCGAGTCGTTGCTTTCGGCCGGTGAGATGATGGACTAAGGCGTGTGTATCCGTAACAAACATCATACGGTGGACTTGGCGATCGCGCCCAATCTTGACTTTCGCAATTCGCGAATAGCTTCGTCGATGTCGCCGACAGCCGTGGCAATGCCCTCAATGTTAAGGATCCGTTTGCCGGCGACCTCCTTCATGTACTTAGACGTACCGGACAGGTGACGGTATCGTTCGATGCCGATGATGACCGCGACCGGTTTCTGCCGCTTTGAGACAACGTAGGTGTCTCCATGCTCGGCCACTCGATCGACTATTTCGCTGAGCTTCGATCTAGCTTGAACGAAATTCATGATTTTTTCTTTTGCCATGGCTGCTCCTTGTGTACACTTTCAATGTACACTACGGTATTGCTCAGGTCAATTCAGGATTGGGGACTGCGTGTGAAGCAGGCCAGGCGTATCTCGCGGCTTTGAAAGTCGCTCTGGCGAACAAACAACCGGGTTAATGGCGTCGGCATAGTTAGCGCAAATATAGCGCGCAAAAAGGTTCTTATAAGTCAATACGAGTGCCGGGCACCAGTCCCAAAACTCGGGCTGATTGAGACGAAAAGGGAACATTTTCTTATCATCAAAGATAACAAGCTCACCGATTACGCCGTTCAGATCGCCTCTAGGCGCATTGCCGGGCGTCGCCAAATTTTTTTCAAAATTTGTCCAATATTAGACAGAATGCCATTCCAGGTCTGTGTATTGTCAAGTCATTAAGCTAGGGAAATCTTTCAATTACAAAGACTTAAAGCGGAGACGGCACGGCAATGCATCGATCACTATTCAATTCAAACGATTTAATCGGCAGTTCCTATTTCCCGCAACGGCCTTCCAGCCCCCCCGACAATCAGCTGCAACAATTAAACAATGAATTAGACAGACACGTGACAGTTAGTACACGGGATTTACACGAGGCGATCGCCGATCTTACGCTGGAGGAGCGAGAGCGCCTACAGGCACAGCTACGGCAGTCGCAGAAGATGGCGAGTATCGGCACGCTTGCGGGTGGATTGGTCCATGATTTCAATAACCTTCTCCAGGTCATCCAGGGATACGCCTCGCTGATCATGGAGCGCCCTGACGATCCGGCATCGGTTATCGAGATTTGTAAAGTCATCCTTAGGACGGCAAACCAGGGCGCAGCATTAGCGCGGCAGTTACTCACCATCGCCCGAAAGAGCGAACCGAAGCATGATACGACCGACCTCAACGGTTTATTGCGAGGGCTGACGAAACTATTGAGTGAGGTTTTTCCAGAAAAGGTGACCATCGCCTTGGATCTCGACGCAAAGATACCGAACGTCATGGCGGACGCCAATCAGATAAACCAAGCCTTGCTCAATCTCTGTGTTAATGCCAGGGACGCAATGGCCGACGGCGGCAATCTGCTACTACGGACCCGGACGGTATCCGGCGCCGAGCTGCGCGGCCGGTTTTGCGACGCTAATGCAGAGCGATACATGTGGATCAGCGTGGCCGATACAGGCTTGGGAATGGAAGAAGAGATCAGGCGCCGTGTTTTCGAGCCTTTTTTTACAACCAAAGAGCCGGAGCACGGAACCGGCCTTGGTCTTTCCGTGACCTACGAGATTGTCAAAAACCAAAACGGCTTTATCGACGTCACGAGCGAACCGGGGCACGGCTCGACTTTTCATATATATCTGCCGATCCCCAAAGAACCAGCGGCGTTAGCGGAAGTGACCGAAACATTCGAAGACACGAAACCCGACCGGCGGGCCGAACACATCGAGACATTGCTTTTTGTCGAAGACCAGCCGCGGCAGCTACAGTTAATGCAAAGTTTTCTGAAAGGCGAAGGATTTACTGTCCTGACCGCGAGAGACGGGGCTGAAGCGGTCGAAGTGCATCGCCGATTTAAGGACGAAATCGCCGTGGTGATCCTTGATTTGGGACTAGCGGAATTGAACGGCTGGGAGGCGTTTCAGATGATGAAACAACTGAATCCGCAGTTAAAAGGCATCCTCGCCAGCGGATATCTGTCCCCTGAAGTAGACTCGCAAGTGGCAAGAGGGGCCCTGAGCGGCTTCGTCAAGAAGCCTTACCAACCCGGTGAACTTCTCGCAAAAATCGAGAGTGCGATCCGTAGCGCGTAGAATAAAGCCGGTTCACCAACCAAAAAACCTGCAATCGGCGAGTTAAGGACTTCTAGGACAGCTCCATACTGGCGGTATCGTGCGGAACAGCTTGAGCAAGAACGCGGTGTACCTCGATTTCCAATGACTTGATCGCTTCGAGAAACCGTTCCGGGTTTCTCGGCGCGAAGTCAACGATTCTCTCGCCGTAGTACTGAATACCCGCGAGGATAGTCTGAGCAAACTCGCGAAAATTCTTTCTTGCGTTTTGATCGCCGTTGTTTAAGGTGGGAGCAATCCACTGTCTCATGTAATCGATATTGACGGACAGTTCCTGGACGAACATGTGTGGGCGCGCATCTTCGTCAATAAGTGACTGGCGTCCATAAATGTGACTGACCATCTCGTCAAGATTTGTCCGACGACGGAACCAAATCAGACTCGGACTGGGACAGATCGCCGGCGTCACTGATGAGTTGAGACCGTACTTTCGTAGGGCGCTCCCGCCAAGCTCGTGGCAGATACAGGACTTCCCGATCACCTTCTCGACCTGCGCCTCGGTAAGTCTGGGCGACTGTTCTTTCAGTACGGCAAGTTGCTGATTTTGGTAATCCTGAGAAGCCATGCAGAGCGGAGTACCGGAACTGGTGACCGCAAATCGCAAGTAACCCTTCGGGCACGCAGAGCCTGGAGAGCCATCCGCAGCCCGCTTCCGCCGCGCTTCCTCGCTGGGCGAATCGCGGAAGTTCCAGAACGGGATACCGATGGGCGAGCTGTCGCTCAAATACACGTCTTCGGGTTGGCAGTCGAGGAGCTGACCGAGCAGGTCGTCGTCCACCGCGGTCACATCAGGTGCCAGGAGAAACGGCGTAGCCCAACCGGTTGCGTCCACTCCGTAATGACTCATGAGCATTGAATGTTCGGCGGCAGTGCCGACCCCACCTTGCACGGTAACTCGCATGGCGAGCCGCGCGTCGGGTATGCGGACTTTTTTTGCCTTCCAAGCCTCGACACAAGTGTTCCAAAGCGACTGCGCAAGTTCCTCCCGCTTCTGTTTGAATTCCTCAAGAATCGGTCCGAGCAACTGTCCGCCGGAGGCGAAAGCATGCCCCCCGCAGTTCAGTCCCGATTCGATTCTGAACTCGGAAACCCATAATCCACGCTTGGCCAGAAATCGACCTTGAATCGCAGCGGATCGGTAGTCGCTGACTTTCAGAATAATTCGCTTCTTTAGTTTACCGTCTGTGCCTGGGAAAAAGTCCGGGAATTCACCCATGTAGTTGTAAAGGCG
This sequence comes from Deltaproteobacteria bacterium, assembly GCA_030688735.1. GTDB lineage: Bacteria > Desulfobacterota > Binatia > UBA9968 > UBA9968 > JACPFE01. Next base: position 14,281 of record JAUYJC010000109.1, on the reverse strand, counting down.
CTGATTCAGTCCGGCCGAAAACACAATCGCAGAACGCAAGTCGCTTTGCGCATACCCACGGAGCGCCGCCATGGCGTCGTTGAATTCTGGCGGCAGTTGAACCCCATCACGGTAGCGAGCGCAATCCAGCTTCGTCATGATGTTTACGTCAATGCTGCCGGGCTGAACGCAGTCTCGGAGGAGCGCCTGTAAGCGTTCCCTTTCGGACAGGACGGAGGCACTCTGCATCTCTAGGTACAGTTTTCTCAGGGGTGTATCCGGTAAAAGTTCAAAAAAGCGCTGAATTTCACTGCCTGGCTCAAACGGAGCGCTCTTCAACGCCTCAACTTGCCGTTCAACGAGCCGTCCTACTAAATTCAAATAGGCGGTAATTCGCGCCGCCCGCGGGTCCGGGTGACCATTCTTGATGGCCTCGCGTGGTTCCCCCTCCCGTGATGCGTGATACCGTCGAACCTTTTCGATCAGCACATCGTCTACCAACGAAATCACCGAGGAAATACCAAATCGAGCAACGCGTAAAGGGGTGTCGATTGTAAATCCTGTCCCCATCACTGGTATGTGAAACTGATGACCGGCGTAGTTACAGCTATCGTCCATCAGTGGACCACCTCATACCTGGCATATTATGGATGTGTGAAGTCAGCGAGGAATCAGCTTCGGACACGGCCATCGACAACTTCCAACTCGTTCCAACGGCCGCGTACCAGCAACCCGACGACTCTTCGGACCGGCCCCAGACCTCTGTTTCATGCTAGAGAATATCCGGTAGGTGCTTTTATGTCAATTCGGAAAGCGAATTTGGGCGAGGGATGGACATTTGCCACCGGTTAGAACAGAATCAATAGATCCATGACGTGATTATCTGCGCTGTGATTTATTCCGCTGAGCAGTCAGGCGTGGTACGTCACGCTCACGGTGAAACATATCCAACGATAGGAGGTACGATTCATGATCGCGAGAGTGCTTCGCTGCAAGATAAAGCCCGGGATGTGGGATGATTACGAGCGGTATTATAACGAAAAGGTAGTGCCGCCCACGCAGAAAATGAAGGGATTTCAGGAAAGACGGCTACTGCGGAGTCTTGATAATCCTGACGAAGGCATCTCCATAAGCGTGTGGAAAACTAGGGAGGACCTAGAGAATTACGTGAGGAGCATCGAGCGCCAGAGTATTGTCCTGGAGGCCGAGGAACGCTTTTTTGCGGGCGAGTATTCGGTAAGGGATTTTGAAATTAAGATTTCGACCGTTCACGTAGGTCTATTTTAGTCCCGTAAACTTGGCCAAAAACGATCTTCTTTCATTTTAGGAACAACTTCTTCACTTTTCCTTTTAGGATCGCATTGGCAGCCGATCCTCCACTCGTTGACGCAACAATATCACCTGAAACCATTGCCTGTGCGAGACGAGCAACCCCAGAGATCCAGATTGCGTGGACGTTCAGACCGTAGCGTTGATCGAGCTTTGCCTCGGGAATCACCCAAATCGGTATTTGGGCGCCGCTCGGCGAAGGATATCCCACCTTCAAAGTCGGTGGCGCAGCGCCTAGCGATTCCCGCGATCCTGATAGGACCGCCGCAAACCAAAACGCAAGGACTGAGACGCGAAATTTCAACCTAGCCATTGGCTTTCTCTTGATAGGAATTTCAGTTTAATGAGTGATAGTAGGAATCCGAAAATTGTCCTCGACATGGGTTCATGCGCCCTGTGAGGCATCCAGAGGCGGCAGACAGGCCCCGGGCCTTATCTTAGAGGAGGCGGGTCAGACTGGCGCCTCCCCCGCGCTCCGCTGATGGAGAGATCTATTGATTGCGAAGCTTACAGGGGACCTGGAAATCTGTCAATGAAACCTGGAAAATGCAAATTCCGTTTGGGTTTCGAACGTTTTGAACGACTTGAACGGTTGGAACTGCTTGAACGCCTCTGATTTGTTGAACGGCTGAAACGAGTTGCCCTGCGCTAAATCGATACGACTGCCAGGCACCAATGCTGATGCTAAACCTGATCAGCAAGATTCAAGACCTGATCTGCCCCACGAATGGAAAGGAAAAGGAACAAAGAAATCCGTTCTCTCCGCAGCGGAGTCGCCTCTTGACCCGCGGTCAAATGAGTGAACCTATTAACGTTGGATGAAGCCCGCTGGGTTCTTATCGCATCGGCACTGATGCCGCAATAGCCAAGAATGAGGAGCTCTCACGTGAAGACTTACCGGATCGCCGTGATCCCGGGCGACGGGATCGGCAAAGAGGTGGTGCCCGAGGGGGTGCGCGTCCTCGAAGCCGCCGGGCGCAAATTCGATTTCGAGTTCAAGTGGGACGAATTCCCCTGGAGCTGTGAGTATCGCGCCAAGCACGGCCGCATGATGCCGGAAGACGGGCTCGCCGCGATTCGCCATCACGACGCGATTTTCTTCGGCGCCGCCGGCTTTCCCGGCGTTCCCGATCACATCTCGCTGTGGGAGCTGCTGATTCCAATGCGCCGGCAGTTCGATCTCTACGTCAACCTGCGCCCCGTCCGCCTCATGCCGGGGATCAAGTCGCCGCTGGCGGACCGCGAGGCAGGCGACGTTGAATTCTGGGTCGTGCGCGAAAACACCGAGGGCGAATACTCCTCCATCGGCGGGCGCATCTTCGAGGGGACCGCGCGGGAGACCCCCGTGCAGACCGCGACCTTCACGCGCCACGGCGTCGATCGCATTCTCAAGTATGCTTTCGAGCTGGCGCGCAAGCGGCCGAAAAAACATCTCACCTCGGCGACCAAATCGAACGGCATCACGATTACGATGCCTTTCTGGGACGAGCGAGTACGAGCGATGGCGGCGAACTATCCCGAGGTCCGATGGGATCAATTTCACATCGACATTCTGACCGCGCACTTCGTGCAGCACCCCGATTGGTTCGACGTCGTGGTCGGATCCAACCTGTTCGGCGACATTCTCTCGGATCTCGGCCCGGCATGCGCCGGCACCATCGGCATCGCGCCCTCGGCCAACATCAATCCCGAGCGCGAGTATCCCTCGCTGTTCGAGCCGGTGCACGGCTCGGCCCCCGACATCGCCGGCAAGAAGATCGCTAATCCCATCGGTCAAATCTGGTCGGCGGCCATGATGCTCGATCACCTCGGCCACCCGGATGCGGCCGATGCGATCGTGAAGGCGATCGAGACGGTGCTCGGGGAGGGGCCGCGCACGCGCGACATCGGCGGCAGCGCGAGCACCGAGGAGGCGGGCAAGGCCATCGCCGCCGCGGTTTGACGTCGTCATCTCTTTGCAGCGACGCGGACGAACGCGAGCGATTGAAGACGGCGTGGTTTTTCCTCGGAGTCGGTTTTTTTATCGCGTGAATATCTGGAACGATTGGAACGGCTGGAACAGTCCGACTTGTTGAACCTCTGCAGACCGCCAGAGCGAAAATTGGAAACGGCGCGCGTCAGTGGCAGAGCTCTAGCCGAAGGAGTGAGAAATGGAAAGCGCGGGATTGGTGTTGGACGCTTTGGGACGCGTACGCGATATGGTGCGAGAGGCGCTGAAAGATTTATCGCCTGAAGAACTGCTCTCTCCGCCTAAACCGCATATCGCATGGTTGGTCTGGCATCTGTCGCGGGTTCAGGATGCCAATTTCTCCGGCCTGATGGAGCGCCTGCAATTGTGGATCGCCGATGGCTGGCACGCGCGCTTCAACATGCCGCCCGATCCGAAGGACTATGGCTCCGGTCACAGACACACCCGGGGGCAAGTGGACGCGTTTACCGTAACCGACAAACAGTTGCTGCTCGATTACCTCAACGCTGTTTTCGCGCGAACGAAGAGTTATCTCTCCACCGTATCCAACGCCGATCTCAATCGCGTACTGAACGAACCACAATATCAACCGCTGCCAACGTTAGGAATCCGCCTCGCCAGCGTCATCAACTGCAACACCCGCCACGCCGGTCAGATCGAATATCTGCGCGGCCTGGTCAAGCACCAGGGCTGGTTTCCAGCGGCGGAGAAATAGAGCGTGGAGCGGTGGCCCTGTGAAACGGCTCAGGCAGTTCGGCAGCTTAAGCATGTCATCTCTGACACGTGACGCCTAACTGTTGTGCACGCGCCCGTTTTTGCCTACCGTCGATTTTGACTCGTTATACCAAAATAAGTATTGTTGTATAATGGAAGACAGGCCGAAGCCGATCATATGGATCGGATCGTCAAGAAAAGACCTCAAGACGTTCCCGAAGCGAGTCCGTTTTGATATCGGCCAGGCTCTTTATGCAGCGCAATTGGGCGACACTGACCCCGCAGCTAAACCCCTCAGGGGGTTCGGCGGAACGAAGGTCATGGAGATCATTGACCGTCACGACACGAATACCTATCGAGCCGTCTACACAGTGCAATTCGCCGGCGTGATCTATGCTCTGCATGCCTTCCAGAAAAAATCCAAGCGCGGCATCGCCACTCCGCAAAAGGACATTGAACTCATCCACCGCAGACTTGCGGAAGCCCAGCGGCTCAACCGGCAAAGGAGCAACTGACAATGGTGACTAAGAAAGAAAAACGAATTACAAGCGAAAAAAGCAGCGGCAACGTGTTTGCTGACCTTGGTTTTGCTAATCCGGAACGGGAACAGCTCAAAGCCCATCTCACGCTGCAAATCTACCGCATCATAAAGAAGCGGGGACTCACACAGACGGAGGCCGGCGAGATTCTCGGCATCAAACAGCCCCATGTGTCGGCTCTGATGCGCAACCGTTCCGGCAATTTTTCGGTCGAACGGCTGGTGGATTTTTTAATCGCGCTCGGTCAAGACGTCGAAATCACCGTCAGGCCGACTCGCAAGGACCACGGCCGGGTCTCCGTTGTCCTTGGGTGAGGAGAACTTTGAGGAGAAATTCCCCGATTCAAAATGCGCAAGCAGAAGAAAAATAAGGCGGCGAGTCGCCTGGGGGAGATTATTCAAGCATCCGACACCGCAGTCCTGCGGCAGTTGGTCGAGCGGTTGGCCAGTGCGCGGCCTGATGTCCGGCGTGAGTGCCTCGATTTTCTCCAGCAACATGTGGCTTTGGCTCCCCCTGCCAAGGCGGATGCCGAAGCCGAGACGGTATTTGCGCTTTGGCAGGAACTGGAGCCGGATCTAGCGGAATTGGATGAGTACGGCGGTGGGGATCACGACACGGAAGATCACGTGGGAGAACTGCTGTACGAGCTTTTCACGAAATTGAAAAAATCCCATCTTACCAGCGACGACCGCCGTTCGCTGCTGGAGGAGGTTTTGCCCTATATCCGGAGCGGCAATGCTGGCATGGACGATGCCCTATATGACGTGGCTTACGCTGCGTGCTCGGACAAGGAAGACTGGAGGCACCTCGCCCAGCGTTTGGAAGAGTTGGGGAAGGACTGGCCTTTAGACCACGCCCGACGGATCTACCGCAAGATTGGCGACCAAGATAAATTCCTGGCCCTCCGTTCTCGCAGGATGGAGTACGGCGCCGATTATCACGACTTGGCAACCTTTTACTGGGAACAGGGCGACCGGGAACAGGCATTGGTCATCGCCCGTGAAGGCATGCGCAAGGGGAAAGGCCGGATGGATGATCTCCGTATCTTCCTGGCCGACCGAGCCAAGAAATCGGGAGATCGGCAGGGTTACCTTGAACTCCAGTTCAGTCAGGCAACCGAGCGATTGTCGCTCGCGAGCTACCAGGCTTTCAAAAAGCTCTGTAGCGCCGAGGAATGGAAAACATTTGAGCCCCGGATGCACGCTGCCACGGCGAAAGCCTGGCCTGAACAGCAGCTCAAGATCCACCTGCATCGCGAAGAATATGATCAGGCAATTCGCGTCCTGACCACCCTGCCCTATTCCGACAGCCGTTATGGTGCCGACGATGCCCTCAAGATCGCTGCCCAGTTGGAGCAGCGGTACCCGGATCAAGTGCTCGCGTTTTACATGTTGGGGCTGGGAAACCTGAATCAGAACTCCCCGCGCGAAACCTACGCTCACAAGGCGAAGGCTGCCGAGAAGGTTCGCCACATGTGGGTCGATATCATCAAGGCGCCCGCGAAGTGGGAAGCGTGGGCGAAGCGGGTTAAAACCCTCAACTTGAGGCGATCCGCCCTCCAGCAGGAATTTGCCAAGGTTGTGCCTGACTGGAGCACCCTTTAGCTTCCATCCGAGGTGACCCCTGCTCCACGGGCCACACAGGGCGCAGAGAACCACTTCTTCGACTTGCCTTCCATTCAGAATACAGCACCCCAACCTTCCCCCGCTCTTTTCGCGTAGCTTGCATGGAGGTCCGGAGCGCGGATGTTTCAAACCGTTGGAACGATTGGAACGGCTGGAACGAATGGAACTGTCCTGGTTTGCAGCCCTCTTGTAGAAACTGCAACACCCGCCACGCCGGTCAGATCGAATATCTGCCAGGTCTGGTCAAGCATGATGATTGGTTTCCATTTAGACCAGGAATCAGGAGATCACCGTAAGACCCAAGGCGCGGAAATCTCGATCGAACGCCAAGCACGGCATACCGTTGAGCCGGGAGGTGACGACGACGAAAGAGATAGCGTCGCAAAAGGATACGCGGCGACTACGGCTGCGACGGCGGAAGATATGCTCGGCTTCGTCCCGCACCCGCTGGCCATACTCCACAATCGTAAGATCCGGTTTAACCTCTTCCAGAAATGTCACTGCTGGTCTGAAACCGATTCGATAGCGTAGCAGGGTGACGGTCTCGCTGACGACGTCCCATGTCGTGAAAAATGTCGTAGCCGACGTTGCGGCTTCATCCGTGAGTTCTTCGGCCCGATCATGGTTCGTGTCATGAGGATCGAGGCAGGCGTAGAAGAATGAAGTGTCGCAAAACAAGCGGGCGGGAAGGGCCATTACCGTTTCGTTCCGGCGGTCCCGTAAAGATAATCGTTAATGCGGTTAGAGACGTTAGTTCTTCGTCCACGATGCTTTGGCAGTTTGCGCATGAGCGACAGCAGTTTGCTCGCGGCGGCGCCTGGTTCGGGCGAGGGCATCGTCCCGCGTAACTCCGCGACTACTTCGTCGTGGACGGTGATTTCAACTTTGGCGCCGTTACCCTTACGAACTAGGCGCACCAGCTCCGGCAGCCGCTTGCGCGCTTCGCTGATGGAGAGCTTCATGATTAGGAAGTTTACAAGCGGGGTTGACTTGTGTCAAACAAGGCTCGGTAACCCGCAAATCTTTCCCGCCACGCCGGTCAGATCAAATATCTCCGCCGCCTGGTCAAGCACCGGGGCTGGTTTCCAGCGGCTTAGAAATAGGAAGCGGAGGCGGGGGAAATGAGCCTGTTGGGCGTAGAATCCAGCCTCACTCCCAACCCCGGGCGACGATCTGAAGCTTCTACTTCTTGAAGAATGCTTCAATAGTCGCGTTCACAGCGTCGGCAGATTGAACGATACCAAGCCCCATACGTGTAACGAGCCTCAGTTTGTCGTCAACAACTGGGATGGAACTAGAAACGATCCCCAACACGTAAGTAATTGAGCGAGGGCCTCCTGCCAAGATTCCACTGGGCGAATCAAACGATATGGCCTGCGGTTTAACGACGACGACGCTTCCACTCGAGCCGGGGTAAACGTGTGCATCGATAAGAAACCCATCTACATATGAAGGTAGTTTCCAAGTCTTCTGCAGCGCATCCGGAAATGCATATCCCAACAGAGGACTCGTCGCGATAATCCCAATGCGCCAAATGGGATAGGCGTTTCTTTCATCAAACAGCCCACCCGGGTAACCGAGAATGTAAATCTCATCTCCGACTAGCCCCGCGTCATTCTTAAGTTTGTCCTTGGTGCCGAGAAGATTGGTGAAGACAAACTCCGGCTTTATTTTGTTTTCGTAGATGTCACGTGTTATGGACACAGCGGCAACGTCGTTGTCGGGGTGCAACCTGACCGTATTCAGATACTTGCCGTCTGCACCAACAATTGGCATGTCAATCGTTTTCGTGCTAGGCGATCCTCCTAAGGTCGTGGTGACGCGCATCGCAATCTTGCATTCCGTGCCCTCGGGTGGAAGAACGTGTTTGTTGGTTACGAGAAAGACTTGGCCGCTGACGTTCGGCTCATTCGCCTTAGCCGGGTCAGCGGGTCTAAAGAAAATGAATCCGCTGCCCGAAGAACGAAGCTTCCCGCAGATGAACGATAGATGTACGGCACTGTTGGAGAACACTTCACGGCGGGTTGCTGCGTTCGCTGTTGCAAGCAATCCGAGTACAATTGTAATCACAGAAAGTAGATTCGTAAGCACATTCCCACCCATCAACCTAGCATTTTATCAATCTTCGCTTCAAAATGAGGAATCAAAAAAGAACAGGCTGCTTTCCCTTTTTCCCTTTCATTTCCCCGGAAGCGGACCCGCGCCGGCGAGCTTTTGATACAACTGAACGACCTCGCCAAGTTTGTCTAGAACCTCGATTGTTGTTTCCCGCGGCAGCTTGCAAATAAACTCCGCCCTCCGGAAGCGCCAATCGAGACTCTTGACCTGGTCGGCAAGAACGACACTGCAGAATCGGTGGCGTTAGGCACGACACTCTTAACAATCTTGAGTCCAAGTTTTGATTCTCATATCCCGTGTCAAAGCCACGCTTAGGAAGCTCGTCGCGCCGGGCGAGGTCTTGCGTACGCCGGTGAGCACTCCTGGATGCGGCGCATGGCTTCGGGAGGATAAACCCTTTCCCGACAATTTGAGCAAGCGAAATATTGAAGAGCCCTCACCGTATAGCTTTTGCCCCTAAACTTCCCAGTCCAATGCCCTTTCAGTTTGCGAATCGCAGAACTACCGCAGGATGGGCAGGCCGAAATAGTAAGCCGGTTTTGGACCATAGGGACTGAGAATCTGGTATCAATCCGTTAGCCGACGTCGAGGGCCAGGAGCTTTTCGTCCAAGGTCATTTAACAGTCTTTATAAGCCGTTCTCCGGTTGCTAGCAATTGACGACGCTATAGTAGCCCGCACCGGGAGATCACTCAATCGCGGAATCAAAACCTTGCGCCTCAAGTCCGATCGGGTACAGATTGTTGAAAAACTTTCTTTCAGGCTGGTCAAAAAGGTTTCAGTTGCGAGGCGCGCGAAAAATCGACGAGCGTAGGCGTACTTATGTGCTACGTTGGAGCGAGGCGATTGAGCGCAACGAAGCAAATGAGCCTTTTTCAACAGCCTGGGGTAACTTTGACACAGGGCGCTATCATCGGATAGTCTGCGACAGTCTGTTCAAACCTCGTCATTAGACCCGAAAGGAAATCAACCCGTTGATCGACTTAAGAACCTTTCTTGAAAACGCCAAGCAGGCGGGGCCGGACAGCTTTCTGGAGATCAAAGAGCGGCACGATATCAAATTTGAAGTCTGTGCCCTGCTCGCGCAACTGGAAAAACAGCGCCGTGCACCGGTTCTCCTGTTCAGCGATCTGAACACTCTCGGCGGTAGCCCCTCCCCTTTTCCTTTGCTCACGAATACGTTTGCCTCGCGCGAGGCCTGCGCCCTGGCGCTTGGGCTGCCGGCGGAAAAAAACGGGCTGGATCTCGTGCTGGAGTTTCAGCGGCGTGAAGCCGAGCGAATTAAGCCCCTGGTCATTGGCCGCAAGGATGCTCCTGTAAAAGAGGTGATCGCTCAACCCAATCTGCATGCCCTTCCCATCCTGACCCATCATCTCGAAGACAAAGGACCCTATCTCACGATGACCTGGTCGGCGAAGGATTCAGAGAGCGGAGTTTACAATTCCTCTTTTCACCGTTGCTACGTGCGTGACGAGCGCCATCTTGTCATGTTCTTCGAGCGTCGCCACCTCTGGGAATACTACCTTCGGGCCGAGCGGCGCGATGAGTCTCTTCCAGTCGCCTGCGTCATCGGCCACCATCCTAGCTACTATTTGGCAAACTGCGCGCTCACGGGCATCGAGGTGGACGAGTACGAAAGCATCGGCGGCATCATGGGAGAACCTCTAAGGCTGGTTCCATCGGAAACTTTTGGCGAGCGGCTGCTGGTGCCGGCCGATGCAGAGATGGTCATCGAAGGGCGAATTTTGCCTCATGAGCGCGACGTGGAAGGACCCTTTGGAGATTTCACGGGATATTACGGACCGCCGACCGAGTCGCCTATCGTAGAGATCACGGCAATCACCCATCGGCGGGACGCCATCTGCATGGACATTTTCGTCGGTCATCGCGAGCACGCCCTGCTCGGCGCAATACCGAAGGAGGGAAGTATCTACCGCAAGGTGCAAAACGTCGTCCCCACGGTCACGGCTGTTTGTCTGCCGGTCAGCGGCACGGGCCGGTTCCACTGCTACATCAGCATCGCGAAGCGCGCCGAAGGGGAGGCAAAGCTCGCGGCTATGGCGGCTTTTACCGCCTCGGAGCTCATCAAGCACGTCATCGTCGTCGACCAGGACATCGACGTCTACGATGAGGCGCAGGTGCTCTGGGCCGTCGCCACCCGCGTGGACGCCGCGACGGATGTTGCGATTATCGACCGGGTCAAGGGCAGCCGGCTCGATCCGGTCCATCCGGGAAAGGATTGGGGATCGAAGATGATCATCGACGCCTGTCGCAACGAGGAGATCTCCTTTCCCGGCCGCATCACCACCGCCGACTACAAAAAAGAAATCTGATTCCGGCACGGTTCCGACTCGTTACGATCCCCGGCGGGCGGAGCTTGACCCAAATGTTCTTCCTCCCAGCGCGGCGTGGCCGCAAGCAGAAAGAAAATGCAACTTTTACCACGAAGGTCACGAAGAGCACGAAGTTAAGAAGTTTAAAAATATCAATGTTCGAAACCTTCGTGGCCTTCGTGGTGAGAATGGGTTTCGTCGATCACTGATCGGTCATCGGAAAGTTTGCGCAGGCTGCGCAAACTTTCAACTGATGATCGTGGGCACGGTGTCCCAGCACTTGAGCCGCGAAGCCCGAGGCGGTAGAAAGAAGATGATCACGGAGCACAATCACTATGGACATTCTTAATATTACCGGCTACCACCGCAGGCCGTCGCATCTGGTGGCGGAGAATAAAGGCTTCTTCGCCAGGGAGGGGCTCGAAGTGAGATTTCACGAAGCCACCTACGCGCCGGACCACAACCGTGGCATGGCGGAGGAGCGCTGGGACATGAGTCTCAGCGCGGCGGATACGATGATCGCGCGCACTACCACCGATGGTGTCGATTTTCTACTTTTCATGCAGGCGGAGGAGGGACTGAGCGCTTATCTCATCGGCCGTCCCGGTGTCGATTCGATCGATCTGTTGCGGGGCAAGTTGCTCGCCGGAGACCCAGGAGATTCCAACCTCGATCTGATCCGCAAGAAAATCCTGCACAGCCACTCCATCGATGAGAAGGAATATGACATCGAGATCATCGGCAGCTCGCCCAAGCGGCTGGAGGCGTTTCTGCAAGGCCGAGTGGCGGCCGCGATGCTGACGCCGCCATCGTCGGATAAGGCGTTGGCCGCAGGCGGCGTGATACTCGCTGACGCTGAAAACTATGTACCCAATTGGCCCTTGACCTGCGGTTGGGCGCTACGGCCATGGCTGGAAAGCCACCGTCCGATCGTCGTGCGCTTCATTCGCGCCTGGGTAACGGCGACGGATTGGCTTTGCGAATCTGCCAACCGCGAGGAATGTTTAAGTCTGATCATGGAACAGGAGAAGCTCACTCGCGCGGCGGCTGAAAGTGCCTATCGAAAAATCGTCCCTAAGGCGCGGATCAATCGATCCGCGTTGAATACGGTCATTGAACTAAGAAAAGAGATGGGCGTCTACCAACCCCCGCATCGTCCGGTTGAACGATTCTATGACGAGTCCTATTGGCGGGACGCGACAGGTCTATCGACGTGAGGCAACTCTGGACCCGTTAGGCACTTACTTACCATGGAAATGTTGAACAGAACGACTGCAACAAATTTACCGCGCTAACATGCCTGCGAAAAACAAATCCGAAACCCGAATATCGAAATCCGAAACAAAAACAAAGAGTTAAATCCCAATTACGAAATCCGAAACGGGCCTGTTTGGAACCTTGGAGACTTAGTTTTGGCCATTCGAATTTGTTTCGGATTTCGAGTTTCGAGTTTTTTCTGCTTCTCATTCCTTGGCGCCTTTGCGAGGGATATAGTTTTTCCGATACTTACTTGGACGGGTACCGTTTTGCCATTTCGCTAAAGAAACCCTCCTTCTCGAGTTCCTGGAGAAAACTGAAATCGACAAACTGCTCCGGCTTGGCGCTCTTCGCCTGTGGCATCTGCGGCGCGAGCATGTCCAGCAGAAACTGAATGCCTTTGAGGGTCGGATACGGTTTCTTTGGAATCGTCTTGATGTAATGCTGGTAGGCATTTTCAAGGAACTCAGGGTCATTGTTGCGCATGTATTTCGCGAAGACTTTCTGGGCCTCTCTTTTGTTGCCGTAAATGAAATGGATAGCTTCGACGTACCCTTTCACAGCCCCTTTCACGATCTCCCGATTGCTCTGAATGAAAGAGCGTGAGGTGGCAAGTCCGTTTCCCTGGACCTCAACGCCCAGATCGCCGATCTGGAGGAGCTCGGTCAAGCCCGCCTTTCTCGCCAACGGAGCCGCCGAAGAGTTGAAGAATGACGCGTCAATTCTACCGGCAACAAGAGATGCGACGCGTTCCGGGTCGAGACCGGAGGGGATGAGGGCTACGTCCTTGTTGGGCTCTAGATTTAGATGATTGAGAAGGATGCTCGACGCAAAGTGCGTGGCAGATCCGAACCCGGTTATGCCGAGTCTTTTTCCTTTGAGCTGTTCCAGTTTAGTTATTCCGGGGCGGACGAAGACGATGAAATCATACTTGGTTTGCACCGCCGCAATGAGCGCCAGGTTATAACCTTGCAGGCCGGCCTGCACAACCGTGCCGATGTTCACGAGCGGCGGGTCACCGGTAGCCAATGCCTGAGTCGCGAGCTGGCCGCCACGGAGAAGGATAGGCTCGACATCCAGGCCGTACTTTCTGAACAGTCCCTGTTCTTGGCCGACCCAAATATGGCCCTGCGTGGTGCTGAGGGACGGGTAGCCGATCCTGATTCTCTTCAGTTCCTGGGCGGCTGCGGAAGCCGTGAGGGCCAAGAGACAAAACACTAAAAGGACTATCCTCTCCAAACAGTTAACCATTGGGTGCTTCACTCTAATACTGGATCTCCAGGCTTCTGTGTGGCGAACCTCGCCAACGCTATTTCTGTGCAAGGACTCGGAGATTGCACCGCGGAGGCGCTGAGACCGCGGAGAAAAGAGTTTTTGGATTAAAAAATTACTACGAACTCCGCGTACTCCGTGTCTCTGTGGTGAATACTCTTTCACAGGAATCCCGGAAGAGCCATAATACTCGCCAGAATGGGCGCGCGCCGTCGGACAAAATGATGAAGGCGCAAGATTGAATTCGATTTTCGCCTCACTCCATCGCAGGTGCGCTCTCGAACTGACCTTCAGCTCGAATCCTATTCCAATCCGAATCGCAGGTCGAGAGCCAGAACAAACACACCGGCTCTTTGACTAAGAGACTGAGTGTCAAACTTACGGAAGTGAAACGTCGGGTCCGATACCGTCCAGCATTACACGGTTAACGCAAGTCCGTCACGTCCATTTTTTCCCCGGGTAACATCAGCGCACAGACGCTTGCTATTGCACCGCCAACGCCGAGTGCCATGAATCCCCAGCCCCAGATATGAGGCAGCCCGTTCGTCGAGTTCGTGGCGTCGAGGATCCAGCCGAAGACAAGTGGCGATACGGCTCCCGCACCGAATCCAAGAATCGATCGAAGGGCGAGCAACGTTCCGAGATATTGAGGGTGGATGGCTTCGGTCATAGCGGTTGATAAAACGCCGGAATCTCCCAAGACTGCGAAGCCGTAGACGAACGTGATCACGAGCAGCAGTACAAGCGGGAAGTCGATCAGCCAACCAAAGGTCAAGGAGAGGATCGCTCCGCTAAGCGCCGTCGAAACGAGCACGCCGCGACGCCCCCAACGATCGGATGCTTCCCCCATCGTCAGGGTGGCGACGATGCCGGACAAGTGGATCGGCACGGCGATCCAAAGGCCCATGATAGCTGAACCAGCCACGCCGGAACTACGGAATGCCGCCGCAAGAAATGTTGGCGTCCACGCCCACATCCCGAGCAACTCCCAAGCATGTGCGGTATAGCCGATGGTAAGCAGGACGGAACGCCTGGACGTCAGCGCCTGCACAAGACTTGCACCTGTCGGTGCGCGAGTGGATTGGCCGTGAACAATATTGGCGGTGTGAGTTAAAGCAAACCAGCCCGCGACCGCTCCCAAAAGCGG
>JAUYJC010000081.1 GCA_030688735.1 Deltaproteobacteria bacterium | reverse complement strand
CGGACAGTTTCCGTCGTGGCGCGGCGAGTCATGAAGGTTCGATCTTCCGGCTTTAGTAGCCAAGAACGGAATGTTCGACATCATCTGGCATGTACACAATTCAGGATAAAAGTGTTCGACATCATCTGACATGTGTCCACTAAAGACTTAAAACTATCTCCGTTCGCCTTCCGGCAACTAAAAACTGAGAATTAAAAACTTAAAACTATTTATTCTTTCGGCCGCCGTGGTTCTTTAGGTGGATCGGGGTTTTTGGTGGTCTTGACGATCGCAGTCAAGATGCGTAACAGCTCTTCGACCTCCGCGATAAGCGGGTCCATCCGCTCGGCGGGGATGATCCCTGAGTCGCGCAGCAGGCGCAACCAATAGTGGGTTTCGCGCGCTTCCTTGGAAGCGATCCCCATCTTATTGGCAAAGCCAGCACGGCTCACGCCTGCCAACGCCTCTTCAACATTCGCTCCGATACTCGTGCCGGAGTCCAGCACCTGCCCGGCAATCTCAAACTCCTTCTGCTCACGAAGGGTTCGGACAAGCTGAATTATCTTCAACGCGAATCCGTAGCTCTTATCCTTGACGATGCTCGTTTTCATTGCCAAGGCCATATCATACCCGAAGACCCACTCAAAACTCAGAACTGTCCGGATTCCGAGTTCCGGTCTTTTAACTAAAAACTGAGAACTCAAAACTAAAAACTTGTAGGTGTTTCACCTACAAGTTTTTCAGCAATTCCCCACCTATCTCTCCCCGATGTGGCGGTTTATATTCGCAGCAGATGGAAAACGCTACCGGGAGAAACAATATGAAAGTCTTGATCGTCGATGATTCGTGGATTATCCGCGAACGGCTCGCCGCGATGCTGGGCGCCATCGAAGGCGTGGAGATCGTCGGCGAAGCGGAAAGCCCGGACAGCGCGGTGGCGGCGATCACGACACTGAAGCCCGACGTGGTCTTGTTGGATCTCATTTTAGCCGACGGCAGCGGCATACATGTTCTGCGCAGAGTCCGAGGATCTCAGCCCGCTCTCAAGGTCATCGTGCTGACGAACTATAACTACCCCAGGTACCGCGATCTCTGCCTGGAGCTCGGCGCGGATTACTTTCTTGATAAATCGAGCGATTTCACCAAGGCGATAGACGTAGTGAAAGCCTTGGCGGAGGAGAGGCGGCTGCTGGCCGCCCGAGTCGGCGACGAAGAGGATTGAGCGAAGAAGGCAGGAGAGGGAAGAGTTTTTAGTTTTCAGTTTTGAGTTGGAAGAGCCGGAAGGCATGTAGGGGCGTGATTCCTCACGCCCAGATTACGAACGACGAGTTACGATAATTAAATGAGCCAACCATCGAATAATTGGGCCGGCTTTTTAGGCGAAACGGTGGCGCGCGGACTTGGCGCGCTGGTCGCCGCGGTCGGGGTTGCCGTCCTTGCAGGCTGGATCTTCGACATCACGGCGCTCAAGACCATTGCGCCGAACTGGGTTTCGATGAAAGCCAACACGGCTCTCGCTTTTGTCCTATCCGGACTCTCCCTCTGGCTGTCGGCGCAAAACAGCGCGGGTCCGAGATCTCTCCTCATTGCGCGAGCCTGTTCGGTGCTCGCAGCGCTGATCGGCCTGGCGACCCTGAGCCAATATCTTTTCGGTTGGGAGCTGGGCATCGACCAGTTTCTATTTGAGGACGCGCCGCGCGCACTTGGAACCTCCGCGCCGGGCCGGATGGCGCCGAACACGGCCTTGAGTTTCGCCCTTCTCGGCGTCTCGCTGCTGCTCCTGGATTTCGAAACCAGGCGGGGCCGGCGCCCTTCTCAGTTCCTCGCGCTGGCGGCAATCTTAGTCTCTTCATTCGCGCTGATCGGCTATATTTACGCCTTCGAGCCTTTTTACGGCGTCGCGAACTACACTCGGATGGCTCTGCACACCGCGGTGACTTTCATCGTCCTTTCCCTCGGCATCCTGGCCGCTCGTCCTGAACGCGGCATCGTCGCGGCGGCGATCCGCGTCGAATCCCGCCTCACGACCCGCCTCACAACCCTGGTTATACTGGTCGTACTCCTAAGCGGCGTGTTGGTGAGCGCCGTGCTCGTTCAGCAACGCAAGACCACCCTGCGCGATCGGATCATGACGACCAACTTGACCACAGTCGGCTTAGTGGCTGAATTCGCGTCGCGGTATATGGAAGCGGCGCGGAGCAGTTTGAGTGTTCTGGCTACGAACCCCGATATTGTCGAAGCCGTTCTGAACGGAAATTTCGGCCGGATCACGCCGGCGCTTCAGAGCGCCCTCAAGGCGAATACCCGACTGGACGGCTGCAGCATCTTTGACTTGAACGGCATCAACCGCGCCACCTGTAATATCTCATCCACCGGCCTCGACAGTTATTCGGGAGACCGCGATTGGTCCCAGCAGGCGCTGGCCACTGGGAAGCCGTATCTAGGCTTCCCGGTTGTTTCCCGCGGCACGGGGCGGCCTGTAGTTTCCTATGCCGTGCCGATTTTCGACCGACACGGAGCAGTGCGCGCCGTCGTGGTGGGCGGGATTTCGCTCGCCCAATTGAGCGACGCGATTACCTCTTTACAGACCGGCCCCTCCAGTCGCGTTTCGCTCAACGATACGCGACAGGGCGGCATGATCCTCGCCCATGTCGACCGAAGGCGGATTCTTCAGCCCCTTTCAGGCCCCATCGAGACCGTCAATCGATTGCTCAAGGGCGAACGCGACTCGATGGAAACAGCCGATATCCAAGGCAATCCGACTCTCGCGGCCTTCGCGCCGGTCCGGGATCTTCCCTGGGGCGTGCTGATCCTGCAGCCGAGCGCGGCAGCTTTCGCTCCGGTGGAGGCGGCGGCCCGACAAAACCTGCTGCTCATAGCAGTCCTACTCGCCGCCTGCACTTTCATCACAAGCTGGCTGGCGAAGCGCCTGACCCGGCCGATCGCGACCATGCGTGACGCAGCCAACGCCCTTGCCGCCGGAGACCTTAGTCGGCGGCTTAACTTCACCCGGCAAGACGAAATCGGCGAGCTCGGGCGAAGCTTCGACACTATGGCCAGCGCCCTGGCACAGCGCAACGAGCAACTCAAGAGTGCCAACCGGGAGCTGGAATCCTTCAGCTACTCGGTCTCGCACGATCTCCGCGCGCCGCTGCGCCAGATCACCGGCTTCGGCGAGTTATTGAAAAAGAACGCGGGCGAGAGGCTAGACCCACAGGACCGGCACCACCTCGATATGATCCTCGATTCTTCGCGCGAGATGGCGGCGCTGATCGACGACCTGCTCGAGTTCTCGCGCATGGGACGAGCGGAGCAGCGCGTGGAGAAAGTCGATCTCAACGGGCTGGTCCGCGAAGCCATCGGCCAACTCATCGCGGAGACCCAGGGCCGATCCATCGACTGGCGGATCGAGCCGCTGCCCGAGGTCCAAGGAGACGGGCGGACGCTGCGCCTGGCGCTGGTGAATCTCCTTTCCAACGCGCTCAAGTTCACCCGCACGCGCGCCGTGGCGGTGATCGTGGTCGGCAGCACGCCAGTCAACGGCGCGACGGTGATCTATGTGCGCGACAACGGCGTGGGGTTCGACATGCGCTACGTGGACAAGCTCTTCGGCGTGTTTCAAAGGCTGCATCGCAGCGAGGATTTCGAAGGCACCGGCATCGGCCTGGCCAACGTCAGGCGCATCGTCAGCCGCCACGGCGGGCTCACCTGGGCCGAGGGTGCCGTCGATCAAGGGACGACGTTTTATTTTTCGCTGCCGGGGTAGAAACAAAAGCAGTTTTTAGTTTTGAGTTTTTAGTTAGGGAGCGAAGAAACTTAAAACTGAGAACTGAAAACTAAAAACTCCGGTTACCGATGACCCAACAACTTCACATTCTCCATCTTGAAGACAGCCTTAAGGATGCCGAGCTGATCCAAGCCAAGCTCGACGCCGAGGGCATCGCTTGCGATGTCACCCGCGTGGACACGCGCGAGGGTTTTATAGCCGCCCTGGAGCGAGGCGGATTTGACCTGATCCTTGGAGACTACTCCCTGCCTTCTTTCGACGGCCTCTCCGCACTGAAGATCGCGGTGGAAAAATCTCCCGACGTTCCCTTTATTTTCGTCTCCCGTACACCGGCAGAAGACGTGGTGATAGAGGCGGTTAACAACGGCGCGACGGATTACGTCCCTAAACAGAACCTCCAGCGTCTCGGCGCCTGCATACGGCGCGCCATGCGCGAAGTGCAAGAGCGCGCGCAGCGAAGGCATGCGGAAAGCGAATTGCAAGCCCGTTATCGCGAGCTCGAAATCCTTCACACTATCGGGCAGGATATCTTAGGCTCCAAGGACCTCAAAGCCCTACTGGAGCGCATCCTCAGGCGCATCGCCTCTTTCGCATCCTTCGATCTGGGCGTCATCCGGCTGCTCGACCCGATTCGTCAAGTGCTCATACCGTCGGCCAGCTACGGCTATCGCGACGAGAGCGCCATCAGAGTCCATAGCGTCAAGTCGGGAGATCCGACCGCCGGCCGGATTCAGATCGCATCGGTTGCGGGCCATGGCGCGTTCGTCGAGGAAGATGTCAACGCGGGGCCGGGGCTTCGCACGCTCAAGGCGGAAGGGGCGCGCTCAGCCGTCATCGTGCCGGTCGAAGCCGAAGGGAACGTGCTAGGGACGATCCTGCTCGGAAGCCGGACGCCGCGAAAAGTTCCACCAGCGACGGTCCGAACCCTGGAGGCCATCGGCAGCCAGATGGGCGTTGCCGTGCAGAAGGCCCGACTTTACGATGAGGCTCAGCAAAATCTGGCTCGCATCCGGGCGCTGCATGAGATCGACAAGGCCATCATCTCGACATTGGATCTCGGGACGGTGCTTAACATCCTGTTGGAGAAGATCGAGCTTTTTCTGCCAATAGCGGCCGCAACGACAATCAGGCTTCTGAACCCGCAAACCGGAGAGCTTGAGTCCCTGGCGTGTCACGGTCTGGACGAGAAGGAATGGAAGGCGCGACAGCAAAGGATGATTGGCGGTCGAGCGAGACGGGTAATCGAGACAAAAGCGCCTGTAACAGTGCGCAATATTCAGGCAGATCCGCAAACCTACAACCCGGCGATCTTTAACAGCCGCGGCCTAGTCTCGTATCTGGGGATTCCGCTGAGTGCTAAGGACGAAGCCCTGGGAGTCTTGAGTCTTTACACCCATCAGGAGCACGACTTTACCCAAGAGGAGATCGAGTTTCTCGACACGCTCGGGCGTCAAGCCGCCCTCGCGATCCACAATGCCCGACTCTATCAAGAGGCGACGGTGAGAGAAAAGAATCTCCTGGCGGCTCATGAACAGCTCGACGCGCTCCATACTATCACCGCCATAGCCAGCCAATCGCTGGAGCTGAAGACGGTGACGCAAAGCGTGGTTCAAAAGATCACCGAGATTTTCGATTTCGACGCCACCAGGATTCATCTCTACGACGAGCTCAGGGACGAACTGCTTCTGAGCGCGCATTTCTCAAAGGAGCCGGAGCGGTTTAATCCAGTGGAGTCTTTTCCGAAAGGTCAGGGGATTGCCGGCAGGGTGGCAGAGAGCGGCGAGCCGCTCATCTTTGAGGATCTCACGATGGAGCCGCTTTACGAGAGTTTGAACCGCAGCAGGAATTTCGAAGGTAAGGGACGCAGGTTCTTCGCGGCATTACCCATCAAGAGCGGGCGCGAGGTTTTGGGAACCTTGGTTTGCATCGGCTTTGCGCCGCGCCGGCTTAGCGCTCAAGAAATCCAGTTACTGACATCGATGGCGGGGCAGATCGCCGTCGCGGTGGAGAACGCCTCGCTCTACCAGGAGATCATGAAGCGAGCCGACGAGCTGCAACGGAAGACATGGCAACTGGAGAAGGCCGATAAGGTCAAGATGGAGTTCTTGGGCCTCATGTCTCACGAGCTGAGAACGCCGCTCAATGTGATCATGGGCTATACCGATCTGCTTTTCGACGGCGCGCTGGGAGAGATCAACGCCGCGCAGGGGGACGGGTTGCGAGCGGTGATGACACAATCGAAAGATCTTCTGACGATGGTAGAAAATATCATGGTTGCCACCAACGCCGAAGCCGGGACTCTCGTCGCCCGCTGGGGAAAGATCAGCCTGACGGAATTTCTCGATGAATTGCAGCAATCCCACTCAGTCCCAGCAGCCAAAGAAATCAAGCTTAGCTGGGAATACCAAACCGATTTCTCAGTCGTTGAGACGGACGCTGACAGGCTCCGCCAAATCCTGCACAACCTCATCAACAACGCCATCAAGTATACGGAGAAGGGCGAAGTCCGCATCACCGCCCGCCTCCTCCCCGAAAAGTTTTCAGTTTTAAGTTCTCAGTTTTTAGTTGAAACCCCGGAAGATGAAAGAACGGAAGGCGCCGAGTTCGGGCAGGAAGCGGAAACTAAAAATTCAAAACTAACAACTCAAAACTCTCAGGTGGAGAGACGGGTGGAGTTGAAAGTGTGCGACACCGGCATCGGTATCGACAAGAAGAATCTGCCGGTAATTTTCGACATATTTCACCAGGCCGATAGCTCTAGCACCCGGGCCTATGAAGGGGCTGGGTTGGGACTTTACATCGCGCGAAAGTTAACCGAACTCCTCGGCGGAACCATTGAGGTGGAAAGTGAGATCGACACAGGCTCAACGTTCACGGTGAAATTACCCGCTCAGAGGACGGCAAACAGCAAGCGGTAGGCCGTCCTCCTTTTTTTTCCTCTAAAACTAAGAACCGCCGCGTAATATAACAACCCTTGAGTTTAAGTCCGTCGCCGGGATGTTCCGAATTCGGCTGCTTGGCAAAGTCGAAAGCGTGCAGCGCTCCGTATAGCCAATCTCCGCTGCGATCGCCGGTAAAGATCCGGCCCGTCCGATTCCCGCCGTGCGCGGCGGGCGCTAGTCTCACGATGAGCACGCGCGCGTGAGGATCACCGAAACCCGGAAGCGGTTTAGGCCAGTACCTCATCCCACGGTAGCGCCGCGGCGGCTTCTTCGCGCAGGCTTCCCGCCAGCGCACCAGGCGGGGACACTTCCGGCACTGAATAACAGTGCGGTTGAGTTTTCCGAGCGCGGACATGCACCACTCTGCTAACACAATGACGGTAGCAACAAAACAGTTGGTAGTGGTACTAGGCAGGCGATCTCAAACTCGATAATAAATTTTAATAGGAGGTGACTTATGGCAGGTTTTGTGAAGGTAGCGAAGACTGATGAGATTGTTTCCGGTCAGGGGAAGATGATCGAGGTTGGTGGCAAGAAGATTGCCCTCTTTAATGTGGAGGGCTCTTTCCATGCTATCGATGACACTTGCACCCATCGCGGTGGGCCGCTTTCAGAAGGAGTGCTTGAAGGTAAACAGGTAACCTGCCCCTGGCATGGCGCGATGCATGATGTAACTAGTGGGGCGGTCTTAGGTCCTCCGGCCACCCAAGGAGTTGCCCGTTACAATGTCCGAGTAGAGGGTAGTGATATCGAAGTCGAGGTCTGACAAGGGATCAGATCTTTTGTTAAATAAGTCAGAGACGGTTGAGCAAACAACAAACAACAAAAGACTCGACCCTATGCCTGGATTTTCTGGATTATAAAATTGTCATCCACAACGAGAAATGAGCTAGCCCAGGTTTGACGGACACCTAGAAAGGGGACACGATGAGTGACCCCTAAGCTATTCTAAGCCTCTATTATTTGTTCCTTTGGGAACCCGCCGTAGCGCTCGGCTGTCCCTGCTGGACTTTTTGGTACTTTCCTCGCCCAACCCTTTTGGTTTTCTTCTGCTTCGCCCACCTCACAGCGACCTGGCGGACATAGCCGGACGATTTTCGTCCGGCACCTGCTGCCTTGGCGATATCCCTAACGGTGAAACGGCTGGGAAGCTGATCCAACATGGAATTCCAATTTACTGGAGTGGTTCTTCTGGCCTTACCACGCCTTCTTACCGGTCGCTGTGCCTTGGTGTCCCCGCCTGCCAGGAGTCGATAGGCCCTTTGGTGCTTTATTAACCCATCCTTTAAGGCGGCCAGTTCGGAAGTTCGCTGACCTATCTCCTTTTTAAGCCGGTCGATCTCTCTTTTTACAGACGTGATCAGATTTTCGGGCATAGGGTTCCTCCAAAGACGTTTCTCGTTCTCTTAACACCCCAGGGTTTAGAAAACAACTCGATCCTCTATGCCCTTTAGGCATCATGTGAGACCTTTGCGTCGTCCAACACGAATACGGGGTCAGGTAGCGGGGCGGGATAACGGGGGGGCACCGGGGTCAGGGGGGGCACCGGGGTCGGCCCGGCAATCTTGACAATCTTTTTCTGAGGCCCGCCAATCCACAGACGAAAACACCGTCCGAAAATTTTCTTCAGTCTTGAAATCAAACTCTCACGCAACTTCCACGTTTTCGTAATTCCGAAATTAAGAAAACATTCTGGGGTAGAAAAAAAGGCTCTTCCGAGTTTACTGTGATGGTGAAGCCACCTTCCAACTAGAACCAAGAACTCAAAAGTCACAATTGCCGAGTATCTCCTGCCTCGCGCCCTTTGCCTCTCGGCCCGTAACTCGCTAAAAGTGGTTAGGAGGGCGCAAAAATGGCTGGTCAAGAATACCGCGTTGAAAGGGATTCGATGGGCGCAGTCCGGGTGCCGAAGACCGCATACTACGGCGCCCAAACGCAACGGGCAGTTGAAAACTTTCCCGTGAGCGGCATCGGCTTCCCGCCACGATTCATTCGCGCCCTGGGGATAATCAAGCTTGCCGCCGCCGCGGCCAACGAAGAGCTACGACTTCTAGATACCAAGGTCGCGGTCGCGATCCGCAAAGGCGCCGCCGAAGTGATGGAAGGAAAGCACGACAAGGAATTCGTCGTGGACATCTTTCAAACCGGCTCCGGCACCTCGACCAACATGAACGCCAACGAAGTCATCGCCAACCGAGCGCTGGAACTATTGCGCAAGCGGCGCGGGAGCAAGGACATTCATCCCAACGATCAAGTCAATCTCTGCCAGTCGAGCAATGACGTGATTCCCACGGCGATGCACATCGCCGCGCTGGAGGCGATTCAAAAAGAACTATTGCCCGCCCTCGACGCATTGCGGCGGGCGTTAGCGCAAAAGGCCCGACAGTTTGACCGGATCGTTAAGATCGGGCGCACGCATCTCAACGATGCCACGCCGATCCGGCTCGGCCAGGAATTCGGCGGGTACGCGCGCCAGATCGAATTGAGCACCGCGCG
Source organism: Deltaproteobacteria bacterium (assembly GCA_030688735.1). Taxonomy (GTDB): domain Bacteria; phylum Desulfobacterota; class Binatia; order UBA9968; family UBA9968; genus JACPFE01. Next base: position 1,158 of record JAUYJC010000081.1, on the reverse strand, counting down.
CATCATCGAGGCGGCCAGCGGTCTCGAAGAGCTGCCGTTAGGCGGAACAGCCGTGGGCACCGGGATCAACGCCCATCCGAAATTTGCCCGGCGGGCGATCGGGAAGATCAGCGAAATGACCGGCCTGCGGCTCCGCGAGACGAAAAACCACTTCGAGGCTCAGGCCGCCAAAGATGCCGTGATTCAGCTCAGCGGCACCTTGAAAACTCTGGCGGTAAGTTTGACCAAGATCGCCAACGACCTGCGTTGGCTGAGTTCGGGGCCGAGCGGCGGCATTGGCGAGATTACCCTTCCCGCAACCCAACCCGGATCTTCGATTATGCCCGGTAAAGTCAATCCGGTGATCTGCGAGTCGGTACTGCAAGTGGCCGCCCATGTGATCGGATGCGATGCGACGATTACCGTATGCGGCCAGGCGGGAAACTTCGAGTTGAACGTGATGATGCCGATTATGGCGCTCAAGCTGATCGAAGCCATCGAGTTCACGGCCAATGTTACCGAACTCTTCACGCAAAAGTGCGTCGCGCGCATCGAGGCTAACCGGGAACGCTGCCGGGAGATGGTGGAGCGCAGCCCGGCGATGGTAACGCCACTGGCGCCGGTCATCGGTTACGATCGGGCCGCGAAGATCGCACAGGAAGCCTATGCGTCCGGCAAAACCGTTAGGGAAGTGGCGCGCGCTCACAAAGTTCTCTCGGATAAAGAGCTGGAGAAACTTCTCGATGCCCGACGAATGACCCATCCGAGCGTTCCGGAGAAGGCATAGGGTCCAGCGTGCAAAGTCCCCAGCTTTTTGTTATAAGTGCGAAAGTAATTTACAAACTATTAAGGGGGGTTCATGATTCAAAGACCGCAACCCTATATCCGGCAAATCCACATCTGCATCAACAACCGCAACGGCGAAAACAAATCCTGCGGCTACGACGGCTCCGAAGAAGTGGTGGAAGAACTCAGAAAGGTTTGTAAGGAACGTGACCTCAAGGGCAAAGTCCGCGTGGTGAGAAGCGGCTGCCTGGACGTCTGCGCCTTCGGACCCAACATGATGATCTGGCCCGAGGGGCTCTGGTACATGAAGGTCACCAAGGAAGATGTGCCGCAGATCATCGATAAGTACCTGAAGCTCGAAGAGGCGGACCAGGCGAAAGAAGCCGACGCCGC
>JAUYJC010000078.1 GCA_030688735.1 Deltaproteobacteria bacterium | reverse complement strand
CGAGGCGCTCGATCAGCCGGAGGGCAAACAGTTCGCTTCCCGCGCGGAGCAGTTTAGAAAAATCCAGTCCGCGAGAAATGGTTCCTGGCTCGCGCACGGGTTGGGACCGTGCCACGCCGAGACCTACGAATCGCTGAGCTTGCTGGTCCGGGAGATATTGGAAATTGCAGAAGGACCGAGTTTTCCCAAACTGGACGAGTCGGTTTGAGGCGAGGGCGTCATGCGACGGCTCTATCTGATCGCTTACGATATTTGCGAACCGCGCCGTTTGAACCGCGCGCGCGAGCTGCTCAAAGGCTATAGCACCGGAGGACAGAAATCGGTCTTTGAATGCTGGTGCACGCCAGCGGAGCTGCGCGAAGTAACGGAGTCCCTTCGCGAGCTCATCGAGGAGGATGAAGACCGGGTGCATATTTTTACGCTGGACGGGCGCAGCCGACCCCATACACTCGGCATCGCGGTGCCGCCATCGGACCCGGCGTTTTTCTATTTCGGATAACCTCATGGGTGGTACGGCCTACATAGACCGCAAGCACGCGGAACTGAGACTCGACGGCTCGGCGATCGCCGTCTACGCCAATGGCGAGCGCGCCGGCGTGGTGCCCCTGGTCCCCTTGGGGCGCTTGGTCCTGATCGGCGATTTGGTCGTGCACACTGCGCTCATCCGCCGCTTGGCCGAGCACTCGGTGGACGTCGTCTTTTTGTCCGGCAAACTCCAGCAGTGCCGCGGGCGATTGGTGGGCCGAGTCCATCGGCACGCCCGCCTGCGCTTGCGCCAGTACGAACTGAGCAGCGGCCCATTCGCGCTCGAGTGCGCGCGCGCGCTGGTGGTACGCAAACTTGCCGGCCAGCTGGCACTGCTCAACGACGCCGCAGCGGATCGCCCGTCGGAACGGACCACGCTTTTGCGTGCCGCCGACACCATTGCCTCAGTAGCGGAGAAGGTGCCTGCCGCCGCGTCCCTCGAATCTCTGCGAGGGTTCGAGGGCGGCGCCGCGGCCGCTTACTTCGCGGCACTGACAACGCTGTTTGCCGACAGCCTGAAGTTTGACGGGAGAACGCGCCGGCCACCGCGCGATCCCGTGAACGCGCTGCTTTCGCTGACCTATACGCTGATCCACCACGAATGGGTACGCGAATGCGAGCTGATCGGCTTTGATCCCCTGATCGGCTTTTATCATCAACTCGATTACGGCCGGGAATCGCTAGCTTGCGATCTCACCGAACCCTCCCGCCCTGATGTCGATCGCTGGATTTGGGAGGTTTTTCGCCAGCGCCGTTTTACCGCCAGGGATTTTTCTGCGGATGGCGAGCGCCCCGGCTGCTATCTGAAGAAGGCCAGCCGAGGCCGGTACTATCAAGGCTACGAAGAATGGATCGCGTCCCGCCGCCCGGCAATGCGCGCTGAAGTAGAGGCTTTGGCTAGGAGTATGCTCGATGGAGAAGACACTATACCTATCGGAGAAGCAGACGCTGCGGATTCGCTGTGACGGACCGTCGCTATGGGTGCAACAGGCCAATAGCGCCGGACAGCGAGTCCCGGCTCGGTTGGTGCGCCGCGCCATCGTCGTCGGCAACGTGACACTGGATAGCGGAACACTGACCTTGCTTGCCCAGCGCGGCGTTCCGATCGCTTTGCTCGACCGCCGGGGCGAGCCCCTGGCGATGGTGCTTGGGTTGCAAGACGGCACCCGTCAACGCCGCGTGCGCCAAGCTGCATTGAGCGAGAACCGCGAAAAGCGCGAGCACATCGCTGCCTGGTTCGAGGCCTGGGAACATGGCCGTCAATTGCGCCTCGTCAAAAGTCTCGACCCGAGCCGAGAGCGCGAATGGCGCTGCACAGGATTTCGGCGCAGCGACTACGAGGACTGGTTGCTTACGCAAGCGCGCACGCGAAACTGCCACGCTCGCAGCCGCACTTTCTTGACAGGGGCATTGCACGAGCTGATCGCAGCGGAGTTAACATCCCAAGGTTGGGATCTCCATGCCGGAGTGCGCGAGCTCGGAACGCCGTTGGCGCTTGTCAAAGACTGCTACTCCGCCCTGCAACCGGACATAGATCGAATCTGGCTAATGTTGCCGGCTCGAGTATCAGAACCGAGGCGACCACTCAGCACTCGAGCCCTCGCCGGCTGTTTCGAGTCTGCTCGTCCGCGGCTGGAGTCCCTGTTGCGCTCGATGCTGGGACAGTACGCCCGGCTGTTATGGGAGATTTAAAATGCAAGCGAAATATCTCGTCTGCTACGATATCGCCGATAACAGCAGACTGGCGCGCGTCTATCGAACGATGAAAGATCGCGGTTTGCACCTTCAGCTTTCCGTCTTCCTCTGCTCGCTCACGTGGCCTGAACTTGGCGAGCTGAAGGGCGCATTGAGCGAACTCATCGATGATGCGCAAGACGATGTCAGGATTTACCCGTTGCCTAGCGGCGAAGCGATCGTGGCTCTCGGGCGGGGCGACCGGGTGCCGGAGGGCGTCTGGCTTCATTTGCCGTGAACCGCGGTTGGTCTTGGCAACGGTCTGACGAAAGCCCACATGCATGAAACTAGCGTTGAAAGTGGTCTCCCGCTCACCTATGGCCAGTTTTCCGCGGTCTTTGCACCGGAGGGTCCGCTGCGGCTTCCGGTTTACACCGGGAGTATGTTTCGCGGCGCCTTTGGCAGCGCGTTAAAGCAGGCGGTCTGCGTCACGCGCACCTATGAGTGTGCGCCTTGCCTGCTAAAAAGCCGCTGTTTGTACCCGTATGTTTTCGAAACCCCGCCACCGCCGGAATCGCGCGTGATGCGCAAGTACACCGCCGCGCCGCATCCCTTTGTTTTCGAACCCCCAGCCGGCGGCATCACGGCGCCCGCCGCGCAGCCCCTCGTCGTCGGGATGACGCTATTTGGCAAAGCGATCGGCTCCCTGTCCCATTTTATTTTCGCGCTGGAGCGACTGGGGCAACAGGGTCTCGGCGGGCGGCGGGTGCGTTGCGCGCTTTCCCGCGTCGAGAGTTGCCTGGACGGGCGAAAGTGGTCGTTGTACGGTGTCGAGGACCGTACGCCGCGTTCCGCGGATGCTTTCGAGAAATTAATCGTCCTTCCACTCCGACCGCCGTTTGCGCTGGGCGAACAGTTGCCGATCGAACAAGCGACGATCGAGCTTCTGACGCCGCTACGCATTGTCTATGATTCCCGGCTTGCCGACGAATTGCCGTTTCATGTTTTGGTGCGGAGCCTGCTCAGGCGAATCGGCCATCTCTCGCATTTCCACTGCGGTGGCGACCCGTCCGGAGTAGACTTTAAAGAATGGATTGAGCTTGCATCGACCGTTCATATTGTTGAACATGGTCTAAAATGGTTTGATTGGGAACGCTACTCAAGCCGCCAGCAGACCACCATGCGCATGGGCGGGCTCATGGGCCGTGTGACGTTCGAGGGAAAGCTCGCGCCGTTTTACCCGCTCCTCGCGGCGGGCGAGGTAATTCACGCGGGAAAAGGCACAAGCTTCGGTTTGGGCCGCTACCAGGTCCTCGGACGGTGAGACAGGCGTTACTCGAGTAAGGTTGGTAAAGTCGGTGACACTCATGAACACGCGCGACTTACTGCAGTTTGGCACTTCAGCGCGATTGGCTGGCAGTTGAATCCATCGAGTCTTACATGAATGAAATCAAGTTTGTCGATACGACCTTGCGTGACGGCCAAGCGAGCCTGTGGGCGGAGAATATGCGCACCGGGATGATGCTCCTGGTGGCGGAGCGATTGGACAACGCCGGCTTTGAGGCCATCGA
>JAUYJC010000060.1 GCA_030688735.1 Deltaproteobacteria bacterium | reverse complement strand
TGACAGGCTTGGGCCTGTCACTTGGCGTCTTTGCGCCCCTTCGACCAGGCTCAGGACATGCTTTGCGGGAGGCATATCCGAATCAGAGAGTCTTCGATCACTGGAAAATTTACCCAGGCTGCGCGTTATGACAAACATGTTGGTCTTAGTTTTTGGATAGCAGTACAGAGTTCGGAGAATTTATAATCAAAATCTCTTTGCTCCGCGCCCTCCGCGTCTTGGCGGTGTAATTTCCGAGTCTTTGTACTTAATTGGACTTGGCAGGGTTGCCCACAGGAAAGCCTGAAGAGCCAGAAACAAAAAAATCATGACTGTTGCGACGGTAGTTTTCTATCTGGTGGTGGTGGTCACCATCGGTTCCGCGATGATGGTGGCATTCTCGCGTAACATCATCTACTCGGCGTTCTCGCTGCTGGGGACCTTCGCGGGGGTCGCGGGTATTTATATATTTCTCGGCGCCGATTTCGTCGCCGCCGTGCAGCTGTTGATCTACGTCGGCGGCATTCTCGTGCTGGTGCTGTTCGCCGTGATGCTCACCCACCGCATCACCGATGTCGAGATCACCAACCGCGCGGCGGGGCGTATCCCGGCGCTGATTGTCGTCGGAGTATTGGTTTATCTTCTGGTTCAGACCGTGCGCGAGACGCCCTGGGCCAAGGCGAAAGAGATTGTCTACGCCGACACCACGGCCAAGATCGGCGATCTCTTTCTCGACACCTATTTGCTGCCCTTCGAGCTTGCCTCACTGGTCCTGCTCGCCGCCCTGATCGGGGCTGTGGTTATTTCGCGCAAGGAGATCAAAGAGTAGCCATGGCGCCGGGTTTTTCTCCCAACGAGCTTTCTTCGTACCTGGTGATCGGCGCGATCCTGTTTTCTCTGGGCGTGTTTACGGTGCTGACGCGCCGCAACGCCATCAGCGTGCTGATGGGCGTGGAATTGATCTTGAACAGCGCCAACATCAATTACGTCGCCTTTTCCCACTTCGGCAGCGGCAACGCCGACGGCCAGATTTACGCGATCTTCGTCATCATGCTGGCGGCGGCGGAAGCGGCGGTGGGGCTGGCCATCGTGCTGGCGATTTTCCAGCTGTTCCACACCATCGAATTGGAAGCGGCGCAGACGCTCAAGGAATAATATTTTGGATTGCCGATTTTGGATTTTGGATTAAGGGATAAAACGGATGAAAATTTTGGATTTAACTCCTGTGTTTTCCTTCCGGCAATCTAAAATCCAAAATCTAAAATCCAAAATGGGGCCAAGGAAAAGGATGAGGGGCTAGGTGGAACAGCCGATACAGACCGATTTTCTGCGCTGGATCATTTTTCTGCCGTTGCTTGGCGCGATCGTCAACGGCCTTCTGGGCGCGAAGATTCAGAAAAGCCTGGGCAAGGGCGCTATCAGTCTCCTCGCCTGCGCGCCGGTGATTATCGCCTTCGGTCTTTCCGTGCGGGCTCTTTTAACGCTCCAAGGGCTCGATCCCGAACAGCGCTTCTTGATCGACCGCCTCTATACCTGGATCGATCTCGGCTCGCTGAAAGTGGAGATGGCCTTTCTGGTCGATCCGCTCTCGGCGGTGATGATCCTGGTCGTCACCGGCATCGGCGGCCTGATTCATATTTACGCCACCGGCTACATGCACGATGACAAGGCCTTCTGGCGCTTTTTCGCTTACCTCAATCTTTTCACTGCGGCGATGCTCACGCTGGTCCTGGGCGACAGTTTGCTGCTTTTGTTTGTCGGCTGGGAAGGCGTGGGGCTATGTTCCTACGCTCTCATCGGTTTCTGGTACCAGGACCATGCCAACGCGCGCGCCGGCAACAAGGCTTTCATCGTCAACCGCATCGGCGACTTCGGATTCGTCCTCGGCATGTTTTTGCTTTTCTGGTCGCTCGATGCGCAGGGCCATGGAACGCTGACCGTGCGGGAAATGGTCAAGTGGGCGCCGACGATTCAAAATCAAATGCTCTGGGGCATCCCGGTCATCACGCTGGCGACGCTCTTTCTCTTCATTGGCGCCGCCGGCAAGTCGGCGCAGATCCCGCTCTACGTCTGGCTGCCCGACGCCATGGCCGGGCCGACGCCCGTCAGCGCGCTCATTCATGCCGCGACCATGGTGACCGCCGGCGTTTATATGACGGCGCGAATGAACGTCTTCTTCTCGCTGGCGCCCGAGACTTTGAACCTGATCGCCTGGATCGGCGTGTCCACCGCTCTGGTCGCAGCCACCATCGCCCTCACCCAGAACGACATCAAGAAAGTCCTCGCCTATTCCACCGTCAGCCAGTTGGGTTACATGTTCATCGGCGTGGGCGTCGGCGGCTATGCCGCGGCGATTTTCCATCTGATGACCCACGCGTTCTTCAAAGCCTGCCTCTTTCTCGGCGCCGGCAGCGTGATCCACGCCATGCACCATGAGCAAGACATGCGCAAGATGGGCGGGCTGAAGGCGCACATGCCGTTGACCTTCGTTACTTTTTTCATCTCCGTGCTGGCGATCGCCGGTTTTCCGCCGTTCGCCGGTTTTTTCTCCAAGGACGAGATTCTCTGGCTGGCGTACACCAATCCTCACATCTCCAAGTTCGTCTGGCTGCTGGCGCTCGTGGGTGCGGGCCTGACGGCTTTTTACATGTTTCGCCAGCTCTTCATGGTTTTCTTCGGCCAATGCCGCGCCGATCACCATACCCAGGAGCACCTCCACGAGTCGCCTTCGGTAATGACCTATCCGCTTATCGTGCTGGCGCTCGGCGCGCTCTTTGCCGGATTCATTGGCCTCCCGGGAGTGCTCGGCGGCAGCCAATTCGCCCACTGGCTCGAACCGGTGATCCACGCCCACGCCGGGGAACATGGCTCGCACGCCCTGGAGTGGGGCTTGATGGGATTTTCCGTCTTGGTTGCCACGTTCGGTTTCATTATTGCGTATCTGATGTACTACCGCGGCGCGCTCTCCCCGGAGCGGCTTTGCAATCTCGCAGGCGGCTTTTTCTATCGTTTGTTCGACCGAAAATACTATCTCGATGAGATTTACCAGACGGTCTTCGTCAACGGCACGTTGCTCTTGGCGCGCATCTGTTCGCTGTTCGATCAATACGTCATCGACGGCATCGTCAATGGCAGCGCGAGCCTCACTCGGTTCACCTCATGGCTCAATGGCCTTTTCGATCATTACATCATCGACGGCATCGTCAACGCCATAGCGAATTTGACTTTTTGGACGGGCAACAAATTCCGCGGGGTGCAAACGGGCAACATCAACGGTTATCTCTACGGGATTTTGATCGCGGTGGTGCTCGCGATCATCGTGAAGTTGCGTTACTGGAGCTAGTTATTCGTGCCTCGTGTTCGTGTCTCGTGATCGAGCACGAAAAACGATTAGGAGAATTTCAAAAATGGCAGAGAACCTTCTCACTTACATGACCTTTATACCGCTGGCCGGCGCGGTGGTGGTGCTGCTCTTGCCGGGCAAGGCGCACAATCTGATTCGTTGGGTCTCCGCCGCGGCCACGGTGCCGCCGCTCTTGATGGCGATCTGGCTGTTTCAGAATTTTGACGGCTCCAAGCCAGGTTTGCAATTCATCGAGAAATACCAGTGGATTCCCGCCTACAATATCAGTTACACCATGGGCGTCGACGGCCTGAGCATCTCCATGGTGCTCTTGACCGCGCTGCTGAGCTTCATTTGCATCTTCGCTTCCTTCGGTATCGAGAAGGCGGTCAAAGGCTACTTCGCGCTCTTCCTGCTGCTCGATACCGGCATGATGGGCGTGTTCGTCGCCCTCGACTTTTTCCTCTTCTATGTTTTCTGGGAGGTCGTGCTGCTTCCCATGTACTTTCTCATCGGCATCTGGGGCGGGCCGCGCCGGGAATATGCCGCCATCAAGTTTTTTCTCTACACTCTGTTCGGCAGCGTGCTGATGCTGCTCGCCATATTGGCTCTCTATTTCACCAGCGAGCCGCACACTTTCGACATGACCGTTCTGATCGCCCAGGCCGACAGGTACGGCACCCAGCCGCTGGCAATGTGGCCGTTCAACCAGTGGGGATGGGGCTTTCAGCATGTGATCTGGATGGCGCTCTTTATCGGCTTTGCGATCAAGATCCCGGCCTTTCCGTTCCACACCTGGCTTCCCGACGCCCACGTCGAGGCGCCCACTGCGGTTTCCGTGATCCTCGCCGGGGTGTTGCTCAAGATGGGCACCTACGGGATTCTGCGGATAAACTACCCGATGCTGCCGGCGGCCACCGCCGACCTGGCGTACTGGTTTCTGGGCGCGCTCGGGGCGTGGAACATTATCTACGGCGCGCTCTGCGCCATGGCGCAAAAGGATCTGAAAAAACTGGTCGCCTACTCCAGCGTCAGCCACATGGGTTACGTCATGCTCGGCATGGCGAGCTTCACCACCCAGGGCATCAACGGCGCGGTCTTGCAGATGTTCAACCACGGCACGATCACTGGCATGCTCTTTCTCTTGGTCGGCGTCATCTATGACCGTGCGCATCACCGCGACATCGACGGCTTCGGCGGCCTGGCGGCGATCATGCCGGTCTACACGGGCGTCACCGCGTTGGCGTTCTTCGCGTCCATGGGTTTGCCTGGACTCTCCGGCTTCATCTCCGAGGTGTTGGTCTTGCTCGGCACCTGGCAGAAATATCCCGGACTGACGATCCTGGGCGCCAGCGGCGTGGTGCTGACCGCCGGCTACCTGCTCTGGACGATCCAGCGCGTTTACCTGGGTCCGCCCAACGAAAAGTATCTCAAGCTGCCGGAGATCAACGGGCGCGAATTGTTCACGCTGGTGCCGCTGGGCGTGATCGTGATCATCGTCGGAGTTTATCCGAGCGTGGTGCTCGATCTCTTGCGCTCTTCCCTCGATCAGATCAATCAGATCGTTTTGCCCCATCTGCACCATTAAGCCATGGACCTAAAAAACATCGCCAGCCTGAGTTTCTTTCTGCCGGAGATCATTCTCTCGGTGACGATCCTACTGCTCATCGTCCTGGATCTGCTGGCGCGCAGCAAAGATGTCATCGGGCCGATCGCCGCGATCGGCTGCGTGATCGCGCTGATCGTGACCTTCGATCTTTACAGCGCCGAGCCCGGCCTGCTGTTTCACCGCATGATCGTCCTGGACCGCTTCAGCCTGTTTTTTAAGATCTTCGCTCTCTCGGCGACCATCCTGACGATCTGGATGTCGCTCGGCAACAATGAAATCAAGCAGGTTCATCAGGGAGAGTTCTACGCGCTGCTTTTGACCTGCGCCCTCGGCATCTTTTTTATGGCCTCGGCGAGCAATTTGCTGATGGCCTATCTGTCCCTGGAGCTGGTGAGCTTGACCTCCTATGTGCTCACCGGTTTTTTGCCCCATAACCGGCGCTCCAGCGAGGCGGCGCTGAAATATTTGATCTACGGCGGCGTGGCGTCGGGGACGATGATCTACGGCATGAGTTGGATCTTCGGCATGGCCGGCAGCCTCGACTATGCGACCATCCAGACCGCCTTGGCGCAGGAAGGAATCAACAAAGCGGCGCTGTTCATCGCTTTCATCTTCATCATGGCGGGCTTCGGGTACAAAATCGCGTTCGTGCCGTTTCACATGTGGTCGCCGGACGTCTACCAGGGCGCGCCGACTCCCTTCACGGCGTTTCTCTCGGTGGCGTCCAACGCCGCCGGCATCGCGATCATGATCCGGTTCTTTTATCCCGGAGTTTCGCGCATGGTGCCCGGCGGCGACTGGAGTGTCGTCTCGGGCGTCGAGTGGCCGCACGTGCTGTTGTTCGTGAGCATGATCACGATGACCCTCGGCAATCTCTGCGCCTTGAACCAGAAAAATCTCAAGCGCATGCTCGCCTACTCCGGCATCGCCCACGCCGGCTATATGCTCATGGGCCTCGCCGTGCTCACTAACGACGGGCTTAGCGCGATTCTTTTTTACGTGGTGGTCTACCTCATCATGAACCTCGGTGCGTTCCTGGTGGTGGGGATGGTAGCCAACGTGACCGGCGATGAAGAGATCGAAAGTTACCGCGGCCTGGCGTGGCGCGGCGCCGCGCTGCCGGCCGCCTGTCTGGCGATTTTTCTTTTTTCTTTGACCGGACTGCCGCCCTTCGCCGGATTCATCGGCAAGTTTTTCTTGTTCGCCGCCGTGCTGAAGCAGGGCGGCGCCTTTGTCATGCTTGCCGTCGTCGCCATCCTAAACAGCGTCATCTCGCTTTATTACTATGCTAGGGTTGTAAAGACGATGTTCCTCGACACGCCCGAGCCGACCGACAAGGCCGTGTCGGTTGCCGCGAATAATTTTGCGCTGCTGATTCCACTGACCGTCCTGACCGTCGTCCTGGGCGTTTACTTTTCTCCGCTCGCGCAATTCACCAGCCAATCGCTGCGCTTTTTTGTCAAATAAGACAGCCAGCTTGCCACGGGGGCGTTCGTTTTTTCCCCGACCCGCATAGGACCGCTAGCGGCGTAGCGTCTTATTATTCCCTTTGATGGTTTCAGTGGCGCCGAAATGCCTGCGATGCCGCCGGGCCGACTGAACCCGGCGAGCGTGGGACTTGGCCCTGCGATTGCGTTTGGCAGCTCCAGTGGGGGAAGAACTTATGATCGGTTCAATCAAGCGGCTAGTGCTAGGCGTCGCAGTCAATCTCTGTTTGGTGCAAGGGGCGGTTTACGCCGAAACGCCGATGGAGCAACTTCAGGAGACGATTCAGCAGGTGATGGTGGCCATGAACAGCGCGGGCAAAGGGAACAACCCGGAGCTGCGCGAAAAGCTACGCGACGCATTGATGCCGCGCTTCGATTGGTTTGAAATGGCGAAGCAGACTCTGGGCAAACATTGGAGCACCGTGCCGAACCGTCAGCATGAGTTCGTCGCGGTGTTCGCCGAATTCCTCGGCAACTCCTACATCGGCAAGATCGGTTCCTACAAGGATGAAAAGATCGTTTTCGTCCACGAGGCGATAGAGAAAAATCTTGCCCAGGTCAACACCAAGATCGTTTCCAGCAAAGGCGAGCCGACCTCGGTCAACTACCGGCTGCACCGCGTGCAAGGGGAGTGGAAAATTTACGACGTCGTGGTCGAGGACATCAGCGTCGTGGCCAACTACCGCTCACAGTTCAACCGCATCCTCGCCAACGCCTCCTTCGATGATCTGATCCGGCGATTGAAGGAAAAGGATTCGAATCATAAAGATTAAGGGTTCTTCCGGCTTTACTGTGAAAGAGTATTCACCACTGAGACACAGAGTTCGCAGAGTTCGGAGTATCTCTTAATCAAAAACTCTTTGCTCCGCGCCCTCAGCGCCTCTGCGGTGCAATCTCCGAGTCCTTGCACTGAAATAGCATTGGCCAGGTTTGCCACACAGAAGCCTGAAGATCCAGATTAAGAAAGTTGTTGCCTGTTTTCTCAAGGCGATGCTCCACCGGCGATTCTCACCAGTTTGACGCAGTTACATCCAGGGGCTTATTCCAGCCCTTTCAGCCTGCTAGAGCTTAAAGGCAAGTCGATCGAGGCAGGATAGCTTTATCCGCGCCGTCTGATATAGTGCAGTACATAGTAACCACTGACAGCCCAACGTCCAAATAGATCACACTCGGTCCGATTGTATCCGAGTTTCGTAGAGGCGGTCCCCAGGGGTAACCGCCTCTTTGCATTTATGGGCCGGGAAATAACGAAAAAACGGCGATAGTGACCGCCAGAGAGGAGATTTCTCTCATGGAACAGAGCGCAAACCATTCACCGATCAATCGCCTTGCGTTTATCGGCAACTATTTGCCGCGCCAGTGCGGTATCGCCACCTTTACGACCGACTTGTGTGAGGCGATCGCCGCCGAGCACAGCGGAACAACCTGCATCGCCGTGCCGGTCAACGACATCGAAGGCGGCTACGCCTATCCGGTTCGCGTGCGCTTTGAACTGACGGAGAAAGATCTTGAGTCTTATCGGCGCGCCGCCGACTTCTTGAACATCAACAGCGTGGACCTCGTCTGCCTGCAATTCGAATACGGCATCTTCGGGGGCAGAGCGGGCAGCCACATCCTGGCTCTCCTCCGTGATCTGCGCGTGCCCATCGTCACGACCCTGCACACGATTCTGCGCGAACCCGACGCGCAGCAACGAAGGGTGTTGATGGAGGTCGCGGGCTTGTCGGATCGTTTGGTTGTCATGAGCAAGCGCAGCGCGGAATTCCTGCAAGAGATCTATCATGTATTGCCTGAGAAGATCGATTTTATCCCGCATGGCATCCCTGATCTGCCTTTTGTCGATCCGAGTTTTCATAAAGACCTGTTTGGCGTCGAAGGTAAAATTGTCTTGCTCAGTTTTGGCTTATTGTCGGCGAATAAGGGGATCGAAAACGTCATCTCCGCCCTCCCTGCCATTCTGGCCAAGCATCCCAACGTGGTCTACTTCATCGTTGGCGCGACTCATCCGCATGTTCTGCGGCACGATGGCGAAACCTACCGGTTCTCGCTGCAATGGTTGGCGCAAGAGAAAGGCGTCGAAGGCCACGTGATCTTCTACAACCGATTTGTCAGTTTCGAGGAACTCGTTGAGTTCATCGGCGCTGCGGATATTTACATCACGCCTTATCTAAACCCCGCGCAGATCGTCTCGGGCACGTTGGCCTATACGCTGGGGGCGGGCAAAGCAGTGATTTCGACACCGTATTGGTATGCTGAAGAGATGCTGGCTGAGGAACGAGGGGCGCTCGTGCCGTTTCACGATCCGGCGGCGTTGGCCGAACAAGTGATCGAGTTGCTGGACAACGAGGCCAAGCGCCACGGCATGCGCAAGCGCGCCTATCTGTATGGGCGCGAGATGATCTGGCCGCAGGTAGCGCGCCGCTACATGGAGAGTTTTCAGCGCGCCCGAGCCGAACGGCGGCATTTCACTCCTCCCGGTTTTGTCGTCAAACCCCTCGATGAACGTCCGGCCGAATTGCCTCCTCTCAAACTCGATCACTTGCGCCGCATGACGGACGATACCGGCATGTTTCAACATGCTATTTTCACGGTGCCCAACTATCACGAGGGCTACACCATCGACGACAATGCACGCGCGCTGACAGTAAGCACTCTCTTGGAAGAACTCGGCAGTGAAGAGACCGCGGATCTAATGCCACGCTATTTTGCCTTCGTCTGGTACGCGTTCAATTCGAAGACCGGACGCTTCCGAAATTTCATGAGCTATCAGCGCAACTGGCTGGAGGAGAACGGTTCCGACGACAGTCACGGCCGCGCATTGTGGGCGCTCGGCACCGTATTGGGCCGCTCGAACACGCCGGCACTCCAAAATATGGCCGGCTGGGTATTCGAGAAATCGTTGCCTGCGGTTATAGACACGACCAGCCCGCGGGCGTGGGCATTCGCGCTTATTGGTATCAACGAATACCTTCAGCGTTTTGCCGGTGACCGAACAATCGCTCAGGCCCGTGAAGTGTTGTCCGGGCGGTTAGCCGAGTTGTATCGCAAAAATCGGACAGACGAATGGCGTTGGTATGAAGAATCGCTAACCTATTGTAATGCCGCGCTGCCGCACGCCTTGCTCATGTGCGGCCAAGGCATACCCAATAGCGACATGACCGAAGCTGGACTGGAGTCGCTCAGTTGGCTGGGCGACTTGCAGCGCGCTGAGGTAGCTGGGGGCCATTTTGTGCCGATCGGCTCCAACGGCTTTTATCAACGCGGCGGTGAGCGCGCTCGCTTCGATCAGCAACCGGTTGAGGCTCAGGCCATGGTATCGGCTTGTCTCGAAGCACATCGAATCACGGGAGACAGGAGCTGGTACAAAGAAGCTCGATGCGCTTTCGACTGGTTCCTCGGCCGCAATGACCTGAACCTGCCGATCTATGATCCGACAACCGGCGGTTGTCGAGACGGTTTGCATCCCGACCGACCGAACGAAAACCAGGGCGCAGAGTCTTCCCTCGCCTTTCTTCAGGCGGTGTTGGAACTGCGCTTGGCTGAGACAACATTGGCATCCCTAGAAACAGGAGCTTGATGAACAATCAACACATCGAACTTTTTCGCCGTCACAAACTCAATCCCATCTTGAGCGCCGCTGATTGGCCCTATCCGGTCAATAGCGTTTTCAACGCTGGCGCTGCGTTGCTGCCCGATGGCACTACCCTATTATTGTGCCGCGTCGAGGATCGCAGGGGGCATTCTCACATTACGGTCGCTCGTTCGGATAACGGCGTCGATAACTGGCGGATTGAAACCCGGCCAACCTTGCTGGCCAACCCAGAAAACTTCCCGGAAGAACTGTGGGGTATCGAAGATCCGCGGATTACCTACATCCCTGAATTGAGCAAGTATGCCGTTGTCTATACCGCGTTCTCGCGCGATGGCCCGGGCGTATCTCTGGCGCTGACTGAAGATTTTCACAACTTCGAGCGCTACGGTGTCATCATGGCGCCGGAAGATAAAGATGCAGCGTTACTTCCCCGTCGTATTGGCGGGCAGTGGGCTTTGATCCATCGACCGGTCAGTGCTCCGCGCGCGCATATGTGGATATCTTTTTCACCGGACTTGCGCCACTGGGGCAATCACAAGCTGATGCTGGAAGCGCGCAAAGGCGCGTGGTGGGACGCGAATAAAATCGGCCTTTCGCCGCCGCCCATCGAAACGCCGCGTGGCTGGCTGATAATTTACCACGGCGTGCGCCAGACCGCGGCCGGAGCCATTTATCGATTAGGACTGGCTCTGTTTGAATTGCAAGCGCCGGAGCACTGCATAAAACGGGGCGATGAGTGGATCTTCGGCCCGCAAGAAGTCTACGAGCAACGCGGAGACGTCGACAATGTGGTTTTCCCTTGCGGCTACACTATTGCGCCGGACGGCGACACCATCAATCTTTATTATGGCGCGGCGGATACCAGCATCGCGATGGCCACCGGCAGTCTGCGCGCCATTCTCGAGTGGCTCGATGACGACAAAAAAAATACTGCGGGAGTAAAGTCGCGAGATTGGCCGGACAAAAAAGGCGACACGACGAACAACTCGATGTTCGTGTGAGGCATTCGTGCCGTTGTCGGTTCATAGGAATGCAAGTTTTGAGGATGATTTAAGAAGGTCAAGGAAAGTGCTCGTCGTCGAAGACCACTGCGATCTTCTCGAATTGCTCCATGGTTCTTTCGCGTTTGCTGCGAAAGAGTATTCACCACGGAGACGCAGAGTTCGCATGGTTCGACTCGGCTCACCATGAGTGGAGGAAAGCCGCTCACCCTGAGCGTGTCGAAGGGCTCCGTGCCCTCAGCACTTCGGCGGTGAGCCACACGGAAGTCTGAAGAACCAAAAAACAATAGACGCGCTATAATCCGGCGTCTTAACAAGCAAGGAGATCCAAATGAATCTAACCGTTGGGAACAAGGTCAACTATCCGCATCAAGGCCCCTGCGTGATTGACGAGGTCGTCGATAGAGTCGTCAATGGCCGGTCGATGAGCTTCTACCATTTAGCTATCCTGGACGACAGGGGCGGAAAGTTGTTGGTGCCGACGGATAAAGTCAATGCCCTGGGTATCCGGCAATTGCTAGAAAAGTCTGAAATTCCGAAGCTGTTCGGACAGCTAAAAAAGGTTGCCGTGCCGGCCACTAACTGGAAGCAGCGCGCCATAGAGCATTCGAAGTTGCTGACCTCCGGGTCGCCATTTGACTTGGCGGCGGTTGTTGAGTCGCTGACTGAGTTGAACGATACAAAGGCGCTGTCGCCGCGCGAACGGGAGACGCTGGATCGGGCGAAAAAGTTTTTGATTTGCGAGATCTCCGAAGTCACGGGAGAGACAAGGAGCGCCGCCGAAGAATACATCGACCAGGCTCTCAAAGCGCGAAGAAAGCAATGAAGCGATCGGCAGGCGCAGCGGCAAATTCGGCCTTGGCCGGGAGCGCCTCTGAATGATTCTCGCGCTTTGTTTGACGGCGCGTGGGTTTCGCCAACAGCCAAACGAACGATAACCAACTGAAAAGGAGCGTTTATGGCGAGTGAAACATTTAAGAAACGGCAGAAAGAAATGGCCCGGAAAGAGAAGAAGCAGAAAAAAGCAGCGCGCCGGATAGAGCGCAAGGACGAGAAGGCGAGGACCGAGAGCACCGTTGAGGGAGAAACTCTCAACCCGGCGGAGACTGAGCTTCAACATGGGCCGACGATTTTATAGCCATTGAGTGGATAACCGTTTGCCTCGTGCCTCTACGCATTTGGCGCGCCCACCGGCAGCTCATTAATAACTCTAGCGACCGGAACGGGTTGACGGGCTGCTTTCGCATCCTTCATATCCTTATAAAAGGCACGGCTGGTTTCTCGTATCATCGATAATTTCGTGGCGAAGGCTACCGAGGCGAGTAAGCAAACTATGCCGCCGATCATCAACGTGTCCGGCGTGCCGAATCGGTGTGCCAACACGCCGGCCACTAAACTGCCGAACGATTCGACGCCGCGGCGCGCCATAACAAAGAGGCTGATCACCCGGCCACGTTTTCTGTCATCGACGATCGTCTGCAAGATCGTGTTGCTGGAGGCCATCTGCATCATTAAGGAAAAACCAACGCCTACGGCAATGACCAAAGACAAGACCAGATGATGCGACAATGACAAGGCAAAAAGTCCGATGCCGTACATTATGCCCGAGATAACAATCACTTTTCCTAACCCTAAGATATTCCTTCGCGAGGCCAGAAAGACGGCCCCAGCCAGAGCACCGACGCCGGTCGCCGACATAAGGTAGCCAAATGCTTGTGGCCCGCCGTGCAAAACATCTTCGGCGAATACCGGCATGAGCAGCATGTAGGAAACCCCCATAAAACTCACCAGGGCGACCAGCAGTAAAATGGATCTGATGGGCACTGAGCGAAATGCGTAGGTTGCGCCTTCCAGGATGCCGCGCCCTAATTCAATGTTTGCTAAAGCCGTTTTTCGCTCTGGAATCTTCATAAGAAGGAGCGCGCCTATAAGGGCGAGGTAGCTTACGCCGTTCAGAATCAAGCAGAGCCCTTCACCGAAAAAGGCGATCAGAACACCCGCCATGACGGGACCGATCAGCAGTGCGCCATTGAAGATGAATGAGTTCAGCGCGATGGCGTTGCCTAAATCCTCCTTGTTCTCGACCACCTCCACCAAGAAGGCCTGGCGGGCGGGAATGTCGAAGGCGTTGATGACGCCCAATAACGCGCCGAGCAACACGACATGCCAAACCGCTGCTTGGTCCGTGATGACTAAAACCGCCAGGATAAATGCTTGCAGCGCCGCCAGCCCCTGCGTTATCGCCAAGATGCGCCGGCGTTTGAATTTGTCGGCGAGTACGCCGGCAAAGGGCACCAGAAAAAATACCGGGATATCGCTGGCGAATCCCACTACGCCCAACAATAACGTGGACTTGGTCAAACGATACACCAGCCATCTCATGGCTATTTGTTGCATCCAAGTGCCGATCAAGGACACCGCCTGTCCAAAGAAATATAGGCGGTAATTTCTTGAACCCAGAGAACGGACGAGTAAATTGAGATTTTTTTTCCTGTTAGACATGGATCTGCTTTCTATTTTGATGACTCTTACACATAGTAGCCAACCCGAACCTGGTGGATCTTCTGCGCGACCGCTCGGCTATGGGGTCGAAAAAAACCGGGACATACCGTCGGGCTGGAAGCGAAAATCGCTCGAACCCTCGGGCAAAGTCCTTAAGGTGCCGCCCTTTGTCAAACTAGCAAGCGCCCTATGGATTATCGTCGCTTCGCTGCGGCGATTGGCCAAAGGGTGGGATAGTTACTTGGAGGCTTAGAGAGAGACTACCGCTGGGGGGCCAGTCGTGGTACCAGGTTGATGCGAGAACCGTCGGAAACTAGCGAGAGATTGCGTGAATCTGCAGTTACTGTTGCCTTTTCTTGGTTAATCATAGACTGGATGGTAACACATAGTGGTGGTCAAAGTAAGCGACCCGATTAGACTCTGCTGAGCCGACTGTGAATCGTGCCCCGAACGTGAGCGCATGACTTCGTTGTAAAGTGCACGAACAGCAACAGTTAATGAATTGGCGCGCATGGAATTTCGTGCAAGATTCCGGTCTACGCTGCGTTGCGCTATGGCCTAACGCCTAGTTCCCGATGGAAAGATTCTTTGCTACATGCCCCCGCGGCCTGGAGGTAATCCTGGCGGGAGAGTTGCGATTACTTGACGCGGAAAAGGTCCACGCGGTCGGCGGCGGGGTCCAGTTCAGCGGAGATTTCTTTCTCTGCTACCGGGCCAATCTGGAAAGCCGCGTTGCGAGCCGGATTCTGTGGCAGGTGGCGGCGGGTCGCTACCGCGACGAAGAAGATATTTATCGCAGTGCGTACGCACTGCCGTGGACCGATTGGTTTGATGCGGCGCGCACCATCCGGGTCGATGTCTCCGCGACCAAGAGTCCTCTCACCAGTCTCAACTTCGTTACGCTCAAAATAAAAGATGCCTTGTGCGACAAGATCCTCCGGCTCACCGGTCGCCGCCCAAGCGTCGATACCCACCAGCCCGATATCCCAATCCAGGCCCATCTGACGGATCGCGACTTCACCCTTTATCTAGACACCACCGGGGAACCGCTGTTCAAGCGCGGCAAGCGTATTGCCGCCGGCGAGGCGCCGCTAAGGGAAAATCTCGCCGCCGGCATCCTGCGCCTGGCGGGCTGGGAGCCGGGCATACCGCTGCTCGACCCGATGTGCGGCAGCGGGACGTTCTTGCTGGAAGCGGCGTTGATGGCCCTCGATATCGCGCCTGGCATTGGGCGCCATTTCGCCTTCGAGAAATTTAAGAATTTCGATGGGCGGCGTTGGCGCGAACTGTTGCAACGAAGCCAAGCCCGGCAAAGGCCCAAAACGCCGCTGGCGATTCACGGCAGCGATTTTTCCGGCGCTGCGCTCAAAGCGGCGCGCGCCAATCTTGCGGCCGGCGGCTTGGAGAAGCTGGTGAGTCTGAAGCAGGCAAACGTATTGGAAATCGCCGCGCCGGCAAACGAAGGGATCATCGTCACCAATCCGCCCTACGGTGTGCGCCTCGGCGAGCAGCAAGAGCTTGCGGAGTTCTACCCGAAGCTCGGCGACGCGCTCAAAAAAAACTTCGCCGGCTGGCGCGCGTACATTCTCAGCGCCGATCTGCGCTTGCCCAAGCTCATCCGTCTCGCCGCCTCCAAGCGCACGCCGCTCTTCAACGGGGCGCTCGAATGCCGGCTGTTCGAGTACAAGATGGTGGCAGGAGAAATGAGAAAGAAGAAAGTGGAACAATGATTCGCTGCTTGCCGCGCGGAAGATGCTACGGCTCCGGTCACAACGATTTGAACGGCTGGAACGACTTGTCCGCCATAGGACGGATCAGCCTCAAATTGCTTGGCTGAAACGATTGGAACGGGCCTCGCAGGGTTAGATGATTGTCCCGTCGGGAATGGTTGCGTTCTTGATAACGACGACAATCCCGCTTTGGATGACAAAGCCCAGCTCTTCGCGGCTCGACTCCTGCACGCTGTCTTGATTGACGATCCGTACGTTGTTGCCGATGCGCGCGTTTTTGTCGACAATCGCCCTGCGGATCGTCGTATTCGCGCCCACTCCCAGGGGGACTTTGCCGCTCTCTAAATTGTTCAAGCGTTCCATCGGCGATTCGTAGTAGTCCGATCCCATCAACAACGTGTTATCGATGACACAACCGGTTTCAATGCGCGAGCGAACCCCAATCACCGATCGCTTGACCGTGCATTCCTTGAGAATACATCCCTCGCCGACCATCGATTCCATCACTTGGCAGTCGAGCAGCTTCGAGGGGGGCAGGTAGCGCGGCCGGGTATAGATGGGCGCCTTTTCATCGTAGAAGCTGAACGACGGACTGGGTTGCTGGGTGAGCGCCAGATTGGCGTGGTAAAACGCGTCGATGGTCCCGATGTCTTCCCAGTAATCGTCGAACAGATATGCCTGAACATTATGATCCTTTGTCGAAGCGGCGAGAATTTCTTTGCCGAAATCGGTTCGCTCCGGCTCTGCCTTCAATAGATCGAACAAAACCTGCCTTTCAAACACATAGATTCCCATGGAAGCGATGTAGGGCGATTCCGTCGCTTTCTCCGCCGGCAGGCCGAGGACGGTCGTGTCCACCCGCATCGCCTTGAGCGCATCCCCTTTGGGCTTTTCGCTGAAAGACGTCACCCGTCCGTTATTGTCGATTTTAATCAAGCCGAAGTCGGAGGCGCGCCGCTCATTGACCGGCACGACCGAAAGTGTGATGTCCGCCTTGGCTTGCCGGTGGCGGTTGATAAAATCCGCGTAGTTCATCCGGTACAGGTGATCGCCGGACAGAATGAGGTACTGATCGACATCCCACTCCGCGAACAACCAGAGATATTTGCGCACGGCGTCGGCGGTTCCTTCAAACCAACTCGGGCTGTCCGGCGTTTGCTGGGCTGCCAGCACCTCGACGAATCCCTGAGAGAAACCGGCCATGCCGTAGGTGCGCCCAATATGGCGGTTGAGCGAGGCCGAGTTAAACTGCGTCAAGACGTAGATCCGTTGGATCTCGGAGTTGATGCAATTGCTGATCGGAATATCGATTAAGCGATACTTGGCGCCGAGGGGAACTGCCGGCTTGGCGCGCAGTTTGGTCAACGGATAGAGCCGGCTGCCGGCGCCTCCGCCTAAAATAATGGCCAATACCCGTTTCACAAAAAGAGCCGTTCCCAGTCTGGCGTCCGTGTATAGAGTACGCAGCCAAGCTGGGTTATGTCAACCCGACCGCGGGGAATCTCCGACCGGCTCGTTAGCCCTGGCATTCAAACGCTCGCCGCCCCATTGCTCCCAATCCCGTTGTCAGTAACCTTGCCCGCGTTTTATTATGTTTTCGCGGCAAGCTGCTTGGCGCAGGCGTCGGCAACCTTGCTATCGGGTTTATCCTCACCCGGCATGATCGCCCAACTCTGTTTTTCGATATAGCGGCCTTTGTCCCAAGTATCCTTTTCCTTCATTTCTATGAGCTTCTGGCCCTTGTCCGCGTCCCGGTTTAACTGTGCCATGCAGATTGTTCCGAGCCGTTCCGCGACGGCATCTGAAGCGATCTCCTTAGCCATTCCCGCAGCACCGCTGCCGGTAACCCATCCGCCAAAGTTAAATCCAACGTACACGGCAACGATCGCGCCGCCGACGGCACTCCACGAACCTAGTTTAATTTTCTCCCAATCCATAAGACACCTCCCTTAAATTAAAGTTTGGAGCACACAGGTTTAATTCCCCACACCAGTGACAAATCCAGCAGTCCGAGTATTGTTTTGTGACGGAACATTCTTCCCAAACGCCGCAATGACGATGGCGACAGCGATCGCATTCGGCGCCGCCAATGAGCGGCTGGCCTTCTTCGATGACTGTTTCCCGGAACCGGCTTCAATCAGAAAAAAGCGCGCGTTGTCCGCTCCGTCGTATCCCCGAGTCACCCACTGGATCGCTCGGTCTCGCACGTCGACCGCATAGAAATCCACATTACATTCTTTCTTCCAGGCAAGCCCTATTCTCGGCTGTAATCATAAGGGGGCTTCTGTTCTCCATGCTGCACTGACTCGTCGCCAATTGCTGTCTAATATTGGACAATCTTGAAAAGAATTATTGCCAGGCAGGAAAACCAGGGACAGTCCTGCTCCGACCCATGGCTACAAAGTCGAGATATCGACCCTTCGACACGAGCCCCGCGGCCTTGGTGGGGGGCTCGTGCTCAGGATTTCGCCCCACGGGCGTACCGGAAGCTGTTACGGGATTGTCCGTGGGGCTCCACAGAATCACTGCAAGAATAAATCGTACCGGTGGTTGACAGCATCCCTATTAACACGTAAAGTGAAATTCCTACTTCAGTATAGGGCCTTCTGAAAGAGGATGACACAAGCGTTGAAGGCCTCTAATCCGTCTCTCCTTGCGAACGATACCTAAAGGACAATCCGACCAGAGCGTGGTTTTCGATATCAAGTTTCCCATGTTCTGCCCTATTAGCAGTCCAATTCTCAGGGTCAAAGACACAAACATTCTCTCATAGGAGGAGAACATGGGTAATAAGTTATATGTTGGCGGTCTCCCTTATTCAGTAACCGAAGGGAAACTGCAGGAAATATTCGCAGTGCACGGGACCGTCGAATCGGCCAACGTGATCTCGGATAAGTTTACCGGCCAGTCCCGGGGCTTCGGCTTCGTGGAGATGAGTTCGAGCAACGAGGCCAAAAAAGCCATCGAGTCGCTGAACGGTACCCAACTCGACGGGCGCACCCTGACCGTGAATGAAGCCAAGCCTATGGCGCGGCGGGATAACGGTGGGGGCGGCGGCGGCGGCGGCCGCGACGGTGGGGGCGGCGGCCGTGACGGCGGGCGCAATCGCTGGTAGTCTTTTCGTTATTTAGCTAGTCACCTGGGGGCAACCGGTCGGGTTGCCCCCATTTTTTTCACCAACGATTCGGCTTGGCGCCGATTCGCCGGGAGTGGGGGTTACCCTCCTTCGCCAAGGCTACGGAGGGTTCCGCCCGACGAAGCACGGGGAGTGGTGCCACGTGCCGTAAAGTCGTGGAGCTTCACTTCCGCGATTCTAGCGCTGCTCTCTGTGATGCACACCGGGACAGAGGTATTCTTTCTCCAAGTTTTTTCAGGCTCCGAGGAGTTTGCCATCCTTGGTAGCCTTTCATCGGGCTAAAACCAAGGGGGGTTCTATGATCGAACGTCAAATGGTCAAACAGACCGCAGAGCTATTAAGAGGCATTATCCGCAGCATCGATAAAAAGCTTGAGTACAGCTTAATGGACCAGACGCAAGAAGGGAGATTCTCTCTCCGGCTGACATCACGCGGGCGAGAAGGAACAGTTTCCATACTCACCGGCGACCTGCTAGTGGCTGGCCAAGATGCCGTGCGCAAGAATTTGGTACGGCAAAAGATCAAAAGCACGCGCGACCACTTGCTATCCAACTACGTGGTGGATGTCATGGGGACAAGGGATGCGAAGATGCTGAAACAGTCCGGCGGAGCGAAGGACGACTCCAAGCCGTCTTTTTTTCGACGCCCGCAGGGAAGAAGAAGGTAACAGGCTAAGGTAGTGTGAGCACGAGCGTCGACGGGAAAGTGGCGTCAGCCTTCAGTCGGTGATTCGGAACGATTGTCAAGATTGCAATGTCCAAATCTGGAGATTGCCAAGGAGAAGCTTGTTAAAATTGTCCGAGCTTAATAGCCGGGTCAGCGGGACCGGAAGCCCGAACCGGGAGGTTTCCGTATGGTCAACTTGCTCTACAAAGATCGCTTCATCGTCAACTTTGCACGCTTCGACGAAACTACGACATTTTGGATTCCTATGGCTGACGTCAGTTGGAGAACCGACGGTCTGCGAGAATCGCATACGATAACGGGCCCTCTGGTTCAGTTCGAAAATTGGCAGGATGCGGAAAGGTTTATGACCGAGATGGCGAAAACATGGATTGATGACAATCCCGGGCTTTCTATAGCAGACTCAACCCTTGCTCACTAGATTGCTTTGGGGACGACCCAACTCCGTAAACCCTCCAGATCTTGTCCCCTATCTCTTCAATTCCTGACCGAGCAGGCGCAAGAGTTCGTTGAACTGGCGCTGCATCGCGATCATCTGTTCGCGCATGTGGAGCGCCACCTCGGCCCCTTCCAGATTCACTCCCATTTCTTCGATGAGCAGGCGGGCCACGCGGACACGATCGACCTGATCCAAGGGGTAAAGTTTCCGACTGCGCCGGATGATCGAGTAGATCACCTTCTCCTTTTCCAAGCGGATGACGAATTCCTCGTCAACGCCACAGATCTTAACGACCTCTGTAATGCGCAGAAACTTTCGTCGCATCGCTCGCTCCCCTGCTACAGCTGCACGTCTTTGCGCACGTCTTCGCCGTAGGCCTGGTCGATTTTTTCGATAATATCGTGCGCGACTTTTTCTTTCGGCACGCGAACCATGAGCCGCAGATACAAATCTCCGGCCGGGCTTTGGCCGTGCGCAGGCACTCCCTTGCCTTTGACGCGCAGCTGCTGGCCGCTCTGCGCGCCCGCCGGAATCTTGACCTTGATCGTTCCTACCGGCGTTGGAACTTCGACCATGGCGCCGCGCACCGCCTCGCCAACCGTGATCGGCAGTTCCATGGATATATCCTTGCCTGAGCGCGTGAGAAGCGGGTGCGGCCGGATGCGCGGAGTAATGTGAAGGTCTCCCGCCGGTCCACCGCGAACACCCGCCTCGCCTTTTCCACGCAGGCGAATCCGCTTTCCCGGTTCGGCTCCAGGTGGGATATTGACGTGAATCGTCTCGGTGCGCACCACCCGGCCCGTGCCCCGGCACACAACGCAGGGATCTCCCGGTAAACGCCCGCTTCCCAAGCAGCGTGGGCAGGGCCGGCTAAATTGCAGCGGTCCCTGACTCACGGACTTGCTGCCGGTTCCGTGGCAGTCAGGGCACGCGGTCGGTTTTGTTCCCGGCTTGCTTCCGGCGCCGCGGCAGGTGTCGCAGGAGACCGGCCGCTGAAGCGTTATTGACGTCTGAAAACCGCGCACGGCGTCGAGGAAGTCGATGTCCATCGAGGCCTCGATATCCTGACCGCGCACCGGACCCGGTCGCGTTTTGGCGCCTGCCGCGGAGAAACCACCCAGATCCCCGAAGAGGTCGCCGAGATCGTCCATGTTGAATTCGTAGGCGCCGCCCGCCCGCGCCGACTGCTGCTGCCTCTGTTGGTAGCTGCGCGCCTTTTCGGCGTCGAAACCGGTCGCTAGCCCCGCCTCGCCGAATTCGTCGTAGAGCTTACGCTTTGCCGGATCGCTCAGGATATCATGGGCGACGGAGATATTTTTGAATTTAGATTCTGCTTCCTTATTTCCCGGGTTGATATCCGGGTGATACTTGCGCGCGAGCTTGCGGTACGCCTTGCGGATTTCTTCGTGGGAGGCGCCGCGGTCAACGCCGAGGATCTGGTAGTAATCGCGTTCGGTCATTGTCAGAGTAGAATAGCGCCAGATCGGCGAGTTGCAAGAGGAAAACTCCGCACTTCGCTGAGCATGGGTCTATTCAGATTCTGAGCCACCGGGTATGCAGAACTGGGCGTGATTATTGAGTTGTCGACCGCAGCGCACTTCTCATTTCCGGCTCGACATTAAGGTATTGAACTACGACCCTTCGACTCGAGCCCCGGCCTTGGCCGGGGGCTATTGCTCAGGATTCCGCCCCACGGGCGTACTGGAAGGTGCCACCGGCTTGCCCGTGGGGCTCCACATCGACGAGGACCGGTTTCCCTGGGGTCCTTTCCTTCAGGCTTCTCACAGTCTCGTCGTTTGCAGTAGATTATTGACTTCGACTTTCAAGCGGCGCAGGTTATCGACCGACACTTCGACCGTTTCGTGACCCTCTCGCGGGAAGATCCTTATCGGTTTCAGTCCTTTCTTCTCCATGAAGGCTAAACTTTGCAGAACGATTTGCATGAATTCGTTTTCTTCTCCACGATAGGGCGCCACCTCTTTGATGTACGCGGAGAGCATGACCCACAATCGAATGGGCACATTGGGAAACCCTTGCACTAACAGATTGCGGTGCAGGATGGACCATCGAAGCATGTAGTGGAGCCGGCCGAAATGTGCGAGCTGCAGGTCGCATTTTGTCTGATTTTGCCGTTGTGCCAGAGTTTGTTGCGGAAGTTCTCCGCCCTCTCTTCAAGGTTGTGGCCGCCTGCGGTAATATATTCGTGGTAAATTTCCTCGCGATCCTCGAACGGTTTGCCGAGCACCTCCGAGAGAAAACGAGAAGCTCGCTCCTCTTCCAGTTCGTAGTAAATGACGCAAGCAATGACGAGCTCTGCGACTACGCCCGCCCAGGCATGGCCGTAGTCAAACGCAAACCACGTGATCACGAGACCGGTCGAAACCACCCCGAGGATTAGTAACGAGCCCGCGACGACCGGCCTCATACCTGCGTCGCCGGTTTCATGATGGATGCGAGCAGATCGATGGGGATCGGCACAATAATGGTTTCATTTTTTTCCACGGCAACCTGGGACAGAGCCTGCAAGAAGCGGAGGTGAATGGTTGCGGGTTGTTTGGCCATGATCTCGGCCGCGTCGGCGAGTCGCTGCGCCGCTTGAAACTCGCCGTTTGCGTGAATCACTTTAGCGCGTCTCTCCCTTTCCGCCTCAGCCTGTTTCGCCATCGCCCGCTGCATGTCCTGCGGCAGATCGATGTCCTTGACCGCAACCAGGCTTACTTTGATTCCCCACGGGTCGGTCTGCTCGTCCACGATCTGTTGGATCTGTGCGTTGATCCGCTCTCTTTGGCTTAGAATCTGGTCCAATTCCGACTGACCGCACACGCTGCGCAGGGTGGTCTGGGCCAGTTGCGATATGGCAAAGAGATAATTCTCAACCTGGGTGAGCGCGTTATTCGGCTCCAGCACGCGGAAATAAACCACCACCGCGACCTTTACAGATACGTTGTCCCGCGTGATGACGTCTTGAGGCGGGACGTTCAGCGTCAGCGTTCGCAAATCGACCCGGACCATCTTTTCAAAGAAGGGAATGACGAAGCTAAGCCCGGGCCCGCGATAGGAGACCAGCCGCCCCAAACGAAAGACCACTCCTCTTTCGTATTCTTTGAAGATTCTGACCCCGGCTAGGGCTGCGGTCAGAACGATGATCAGAAAAATGCTGATTGAAACCACAAACGTTTTCCTTTTACCGATCCCGGTTTTCGAATCACCGGGCACGATTCGCTTACCTCGGTCCCCATAGGCTGGGAGTCGAGGGGGAATCGTCTGGATTTGCCAATTCTCGTTAGGAGTGAAGCGCCAAAGCCGCTTCGTTACTACATCGCAGATGGCTGACAGATACAAGCTATCTTGGCGGTATTTTTCTAGTCGAGGTGCCGTCGTGAGGGAATTCTGTGGATGAAGGATCGAAGGGGCAAGGAAGGTGATTCGTGCTGATCTACGCACGGGGGCCGTGGCAGAGGGGCTGCCATGTGTGCGGGCGTCGCGATATTTCTTTTCAAGACTGTCCAATATTAGACAGCAATCGTCCGCGAGTCGGCGTAAGTTGAAACCAATTTAAAGGCATGGGGTTTCACTCGTCGATTATAAGATCTCTTACCGTGAGTTCATCGCCGAAAGGGGAAAAGCGTATGGCTACGAATAAAGTGTTCATCGGCTACGATTATGACAATGACAAGGCCGTCAAGGATCGGCTGCTCGGGTGGGATGCTAACAAAGAATTCGATTTCTCGTCGTACGACCAGTCCCTGGATGTCGCGGTCGATAGTCCTGGGGCGGCGGCTATCAAACAGGACCTCGCCGCCCGCATAGGCGCCGTAAGTTGCTTCCTGTACATCGTCGGCAAAGAGAGCTACCGAAGCGGTTGGGCGGCGTGGGAAGTCCGGAAGGCGGTCGAACTGAAGAAGAAGCTCGTGGCCGTCAAGACCGACTCGACTAACAACTCGCCGTCCGTGCTGCAGCGCGTTGGGGCGTCATGGAGCACGATGTTCAACTTCGACTCTATCAAACAGGCGATCGACCGCGTCTAGCAGTCTGCTGAAAAAGACTCATATGCTTCGTTGCGCTCAATCGCCTCGCTACAACGTACTCGCTAAGTACGCCTCCGCTCGTCGATTTTTCGTGCGCCTCGCCTCTGAGATCTTTTTGAGCAGCCTGCAACCGAGTCTTCCGCAAAATGCTAGTCCTTTGCTCGCGCCGATCGCGTCGAGAATACAGGCATCGATGGCCGCACGCCGATTCATTGCAAAATCGTCCAATACTAGACGGTAATTATTTCCGAGGCGGTCAATCATTAATTTCAAACTGATCGGAGACGGAGGGGATCCTTGTTTCTCAATTACGCGCCGGTCCCGTTGGCGTTTGGCACCAGCGGATTGCGCGGCTTGGTCAAAGACATCACCGACCTCGAGGCTTATATCAATGTCAAAGCAGCGCTCCGCTATCTGTTGAGCAGCGGCGATATCCATGCGAGCAGCACAGTGGTTATCGCCGGCGACCTCAGGCCGAGCACCGACCGCATCATGCGCGCCTGCGCCCAGGCGATTGTCGACTCGGGCTGCCAGGTGGAAAACGCCGGCAAGATCCCCACACCCGCGTTAGTCTCACGCGCCATCTCCACCCGGCGCGCCGGCGTGATGGTGACCGGCAGCCACATTCCATTCGATCGTAACGGCATAAAAATCAATAAAAGCGTCGGCGAGGTGCTGAAGTCGGATGAACCAGGCATCAGCCGCGAAGTTGAGCTTGTTCGCGCCGAGGAATATAGCCGGACCGTGACGACATCGCCATTCGACGCATCCGGAGTGCTTAAATCCGCGCCAGAGCTCCCAGCACTCGATCGCGCTGCCGAAGAAACTTACGTCAGTCGCTACCTGAGCAGCTTTAATAGCGGCGCACTCTCCGGCCTGCGGGTTCTTGTGTATCAGCATTCGGCGGTAGGGCGCGATATCTTGGTGCGCATCCTACGCGAGCTTGGCGCGGAGGTGGTCGCCGCGGGGCGCAGCGAGACGTTTATTCCAATCGACACAGAGAATGTCACCGACGAGCAGCTAAACCGTCTGGAGGAGTTCGCCGTCGCTGCCGAAGCGGGAGGCAAGTCGCTGCACGCGATCGTGTCAACCGACGGTGACTCCGACCGGCCGTTAGTCACCGCCGTGCACCCTGCCGCCGAGGTTAAGCCGGGCGGCCGGCGGGTGCGCTTCTTGCCCGGCGATCTATTAGGCCTCGTGGTTGCCGAGTATCTCAGCGCGGATGCGGCGGCGGTTCCAATCAGCGCCAACGATGCTGTCGAGCGACGCATGCGCGAGCGCGGAGTTTTGCTTCAGAAGACCAAGATCGGATCCCCCTACGTCATCTCCGGCATCGACGAGTTGCGCTCCGCCGGAACGCACGCACGCATCGTCGGCTGGGAGGCCAACGGCGGCTTTTTGACCGGCAGCGATATCGCGTTGGCCAAGGCGAAGCTGGCCGCGCTGCCGACGCGCGATTCAACTCTGCCGATTTTGGCCAATTTGTTCGCTGCGGCGAGTCAGGGTATTACCCTGTCTGCCTTGTGGGACCGGTTGCCTGCACGTTTTGGAAGGGCCGGCTTGATCGATAACTTTCCGGCGGCCGTGAGCCTAGTCATTCTCGCCAAGCTGATTCCAGCCGGCGACGCGATCGAACTGGAGTTCGACGGCGCGCAGCAAGTGAGCGATCGTAGTCGTGCGGATGCGACTCCCACGCCACTTGCGGCAGGGCCGGCCGAAGACTGGCGGCAACTTAAAGCGACGTTATCCCGTTTCTTCACGCCCGCGCTTGGCTTCGACGACATCGTGCGCATCAACGTCCTCGACGGCGTGCGCATCTATTTCAACAATGGCGACGTCGCACATATCCGGCCGTCGGGCAACGCGCCTCAGCTGCGCATCTATGCCAACAGCGATTCGCAAGCGCGCGCCGATCAAATCGTGGAGCTTGGGCTGCGCGAACCCGACGGGATCTTGCGTCAACTCGGCCGCGCGTTCACGCAAGGTGCCGTCGCGACCTTGTGAGGGAGAACCTATGATTCCGGTTCGGGTGCGGCGCCGTTGCCATTTCCCGCCAAGGTTAACGGTCTTCTCGCAAGATATCGCAGCATGTCTTCCTGCACTCGACCGAGATCTCCCGGCTCCGTTAAATCCGCTGGCTTTTCAAGCATCTTGGTACGTCGCGGGTGTGTGCTTCGTTGACGGGCATGCGCACTGATGGGGTCGTCCATAACAGCCCCACAATTCTTTCCTAATGGTCTAATATTGGACAGCAATCCCTCCTCAATGGGCGTAGGTTTAAACGGAAAATCAAAGCTAGGCCGGAGGCGGTTGAAAAGATGAGTTTCTCTTCCGGTTGCCGGGATTCGGGCTTTGACAAATACAATCGTTCTTTGAATAGACAAGAGAAAGCGCTTATTCATGAAAATATCGATATGTAAGTCCGTAAACTGGAGAGACCCGCTCTCGTCGATCCTGCAGACAGCCAAAACGCCACAGGAAGCCGATCCGCCAGAGCCTCGGAAAGGGTTCCTCGCCGGGCTGCGAACCAGTTACGAAGCGATTAAGAAGAATAGGATGCCTATGGAAAAGAAACACCGGCAATTTTCCATTTGGTACTTCATCTTCGCATTTTTCACGATCCTGATGATCCAGAACTACTATGGCCGTACCCATGTTGAGATCATTCACTACAGCCAATTCAAGTCACTGCTCAATAAGGGCCTCATCGCTGATGTGGCAATCGGCGAGACGGCTATTGAAGGCAACATGAAAGGAGAGGCAGTTAAGGAAATTTTCACGGCGGAGAAAGTGAAAACGCTTTCCCCGGAAATCATTGAAGGTAAAAAACCTTTCCCGTTTGCAACGGTGCGCGTAGAGGATCCCGGCCTGACCGCTGAGCTTGAAAAAGCAAAAGTACCCTTCAAGGGAGAAATAGCCAGTACGTGGGTACCGACCATTTTATCCTGGGTGGTTCCGGTTGCCCTGTTTTTTCTAGTGTGGAGCTACATTGGCAAGAAGATGGGGTCAGCAGGCGGCGGCTTAATGCAAATCGGCAAGAGCAAGGCGAAAGTCTACATTGAGAAAAAAACCGGCGTAACATTCGCCGACGTTGCCGGCATCGACGAAGCCGAAGAAGAGGTCGCCGAAGTTGTCGGATTTCTGAAAGATCCGGATAAGTATCAAAGATTGGGTGGGCGTATCCCCAAGGGTGTTTTGATCGTGGGGCCGCCGGGTACGGGTAAAACCCTGCTTGCCCGCGCGGTAGCCGGCGAGGCCGGTGTGCCATTCTTCAGCCTGACCGGTTCCGACTTTGTCGAGATGTTTGTCGGTGTCGGCGCGGCTCGGGTAAGAGATCTTTTTATGCAAGCAGTGAAGCATGCCCCCAGCATCATCTTCATCGATGAGCTCGATGCCATAGGAAAGGCCAGGGGGGTAAACATGCTCACGAGCAACGACGAGCGGGAACAAACCCTCAATCAGCTCTTAGCTGAAATGGATGGGTTCGATCCGAACCAAGGGGTCATCATCATGGCCGCCACCAACCGGCCGGAAATCCTGGACGCCGCCCTGTTGCGCCCCGGCCGATTTGACCGGCAAATTCTGGTGGATCGTCCCGATATCAAGGGACGCACGAAAATCCTCCAACTGCACGCGAAGAAGGTCAAACTCTCTGCTGATCTGGATCTGGCTATCGTGGCAGCCAAAACCCCCGGCTTCGTCGGCGCCGATCTCGCCAACATCGTCAACGAGGCCGCGTTGCTGGCGGCGCGTCAGGACAAGGAGTCGATAGAGATGGCGGAATTTGACGAGGCGATCGAACGGGTGGTCGCGGGACTGCAAAAGAAGAGCCACGTCATCAATCCCAAGGAGAAAAAGATCGTCGCCTACCACGAGTCGGGTCACGCGCTGGTGGCGGAGCTGGTGCCTGGGGCTGATCCCGTTTCCAAGATCTCCATTATCCCGAGGGGAGTCGCTGCCTTGGGTTACACAAGCCAACTGCCGACGGAAGACCGTTATCTCATGACACGTTCCGAGCTGCTGGCGCGGATCTGTGTCCTTCTGGGAGGAAGAGTAGCGGAGGAGATTGTCTTCAACGACATATCAACCGGCGCTCAGAACGATCTGCAGCGAGCCACCGAGATTGCCAGGACGATGATTACCCAATTCGGCATGAGCGAGAAGCTTGGCTTCGTCTCTCTCGAAGGCCCCAGGACCGCCACGTTCCTGATGGTGCCGACTTACAGTCCCAAGGAATACAGCGAAGAAACCGCCCGGCTCATCGACGAAGAAGTAAAACAAATACTGACCGAAGCTCATAGCAGAGCTCGCGATCTCCTAATCTCCCGCCGAGCGGCACTGGAGGAGTTGGCCAAATTGCTGCTGGAAAAGGAAGTCGTCGACAGACCCGCTTTGCAGGCGATTCTAAAAGTGAGGAGCATTGACAGCGCCAAGGATAAAAAGAAATCGGCGGATGCGCACGGCAGTGAAACCAATGACCGGGACGTCGACCAAGAGCAGCCAAAACAATGAAAACCTAATTGTGCGTTAACTACGGACAATTCGTAGAATCTAGGAGAGTAAAGCCATGGAAAGCGGAAAGGATCGCTCGGGGGACAATCTGCCCTTCGACGAGCGCTCCAATGAAGATAGCTATTTCGCCGCCAAAGAACATGAACTGATTGAGGGCATGAAAGCCGAGTTCCAAAAGGTTGAAGCGGCCAGGCGGGAAGGACAGATATTGAACTGTCCAAAGTGTTCGGGGAAGCTTGAGAGCTATAAGTTTATGGATTTTGCCTTAGATCGCTGCGAGCGCTGTGAAGGGATTTGGCTGGATAAAGGCGAGCTGGAGGGGATTCTGAGAAAGGCCGCGCGTGGTCCGCTGGGCGCCTTCTTTGAGCGATATTTTGCCAAGGATGAAACCGGGAAAATAAATCAGTCCTAGCATGGCGTGAAGTGAGAACGAAGATATCATGGAGGTAGCTATGAAGGTCGATTATCTGGAGAAGCAATTACTCCCAATGGGATTCTTGATGCAAGATTCCTTGAGCGGGGTTGCAGCGCAGGTGAAAGAGGTTTTCACAAGAACTCGTGTTAATGGAGACGAAGAGGATAAGATCAGCGACTGGCAGCTCATCTTCTTGCAGAGTAAGGCCAATGGCTGCTCGTACCGCGGCGAGGATCTCCCCCATATGAAGTGGCAATGGCCCAGGGATACTTGGTTTCAGCGACAGCTGGGTCATCGCCTCAAAGCTATCGAGTTTGCCGCCTCACCAAGCGAAGAACTAAAGGGGTCCGCGATGAACGCGCCGCCCAACTGGTGTTAAAAGAACTTTTCAAGAAGTAAATCGGGTGACTTGGTTGGCTAAAAAATTGGATCTGGTTACGTAAAAGGCCAACTTCTTATCACAAAGCAGCGTGGATCTCCCGGTGCCCATCGACCTCTTAAGGCGTTTGCTCACGTAGAGCGCGTGCTCTTGCCTTGCGACGAAAGTCAGAGCGATCTTTAGTAGGATCGTTACCTTCCCGGCGAGAGACCAAGTCTCCTCTTGGAGGAAAACGTTAGCTCGGCACACGGGAGATTGACTAAAAGGAGGGCCCCGTATGAGACAGCTAAAAAGGATTATTGTCGGTCATGATCTGGCAGCCGGCGGAGAAATAGCCCTAGGATCGGCTGTAGTTCTTGCCAATCGGTTTGGTGCTGCACTTCGACTGGTGCATGTGGTAGAGCCGCTCGACTCTTATCAGAGGATCTCGCATCCGCTCACTTCTCCTTACACCCTGGAGGAGATCGCACAGAAAACCGGAGCACGACTGCAAGCGTTAGCAGTAAGCCCGGAGCTCGCCCGACTGCAAGTGGAATGCGAGGTGCGCAACGGCAAACCATTTGTTGAACTCATCATTGCCGGAAGGGCCTGGCTGGCAGATCTGATAGTCGTCGGCAGTGCGTCACGGATGGAAGAGCCCTTTCTCGGCAGTACGAGCGAGCGGATCCTGCGCAAAGCCCTGGTACCGGTAATGGTGGCGAAAAAGCCCCTGAGTTCCGAAGCCAAAACTTTTCTAGTCCCCACGGATTTCTCCTCTTGCGCCAGAAAAGCGGCCGAGGAGGCGCTCGTGCTAGCGAAGAGCTTTTCCGGCCGGGTCGTTTTCTTTCACGTTCTGGACTTTTCTCCTGCATACACTATCGCCTATGCACATGATCTGGGCGTAAGCGTGCCGATTTCCCCACCTTCCCCCGAAGAGATTGAGCCCGAGTGGGAAGGCTTCCTCTCCGGTTTGCCCCTGGAGAAAGTCGATTGGGAAAAATGCGCTGAAGAAGGTCAGGCAGCCACCGCTATTGTTCGCCAAGCGGCGCACATGCAAGCCGATATGATCGTGATAGGCACGCACGGCAGAAGCGGCTTACCACATATGCTCCTGGGCAGCGTAGCCGAAAAGGTGGTGCGCACGGCATCCTGCTCTGTCCTCACCATCAGACCGGAGGCGTTTCAATTTGAACTGCCATGACGCTACAAGAAAATCCGGGGACTGATCAACAGCGGGCAGCCCATGCTGATCAATGAGAACTGAGGTCACAAGTGTTGCGATGCTTTGAGGTAGTCAAGGGTTAGTTCTCAAAATCTCACTTGTCAGGCGTCGGCTCTGTTACTCGGAGATTCCATTGCCGTTCTATTCCTTCGGCCTACCGCCACCAGTTTTTTGATTCCACAGCTCTTTGAGCCATTCGTACCCCTCCAACCCAGCAAGGAGAATGCCGGCGCTGAAAGCGCACCAGCTTAAGAGCCAGAGAGCGATAATCACAGAGAATTTGACCCTAATGGAAGATGGCAGGAGCAGGATGATGAACGGATACGCAGGGTAAACTAAGAAACTAATGGCTATGAAGGAAATCCCTACGATGAACCGTACCCGCCCAACCTTTCCTTCGAGTCTTGCTAGTTGTAAGGACTCGGTCAGCCAACGGAGAGGCCGGAAAAAAGCTTTTCGAGATGGAAAGTTCAATTGGACCTTCTGATCAAGAATTAATTAGACATTGCGCTTGCGAATTAGCCTTTTGTGTTGACCCCATGAGTAGGATTTAGGGTTGCTCCGCTGGTTTTGCCTGCGGGGCCGCCGAACTTCAAACGATATATGTTGAGTTCAAATAATCCATCCTTCGGAGAACAGAGCTCTATAATCCTAAATCCGGAAGTTGAGAGCACCGTTTTTCAAAGTTGGTGACACATTCTAAGCACTTGTTGTTTAAATGCTTTTCACCAAAACGGCTTGCTGCGGAGCAGTTGAAAATCCTTAAGATCCAATCGGTTACTGCGCACGAAAGTTGGAGTCTCCCGGATTTAGGATAATTCAGCTGAGTCGAAGCCGATTGTCGCTCGCAGCGCCAACTCATCCGATAGAGGCCGTATCGCAACGGCCCGAGGTCCCTAGCTGGAAACAGCATGGTTGAGTCGCGCATTCACTTGCAATGCTGTCTTTGAACTTGATAACTTTGCCCCTACAAATGCCTTAGATCGAATGGTAAAGATCGAGCGAACAAAGAAAAAGACGAACAGGATGATATGCCCGAACAGCTGAAAAAATTAAAAATACCCCCGCCGCCACATCCCTATCATCGCCGCGAACCACTGCCCGAGCAGCGACCAAAGTCGATCGAAGAAGATCCGGATGCACAGGAACGAATCAAAAGCATCCTGGAAAGCGCGAGCTATCGGAAGGCTGATGAGGACTTGGATTTCCTCAACCGCTATGACCTACGCGGCGTACGCCTCCAGATCGATTACCTCAAGGCGGAGCTCTTGCTTGAACAGCACTCGATCCGACACACGATCGTTGTCTTCGGCGGAACGCGCATTCGAGAGCCTGCGGCCGTTCAGCGCCAAGTCGAAGGGCTGCGCGCAGCTCAAGCAGCCGACCCTACGAACACGGACGTGGCACGTCGGCTTGAAATCGCGCAGCGCCTCCTTGCCAAGAGCCATTATTATGATGTGGCTCGCGAGTTCGGGCGCCTCGTTGGAAACAGCGGGGAGGGCTCCCACGGGCACGATCTGGTGATCATGACCGGCGGCGGTCCGGGGATCATGGAGGCCGCCAACCGCGGCGCCTATGATGTTGGAGCCAAATCCATCGGCCTGAACATCCATCTTCCCCGTGAACAGTATCCAAATCCTTACATCACGCCCGATCTATGTTTCCGCTTTCACTATTTCGCCTTGCGTAAGCTTCATTTCCTACTGCGCGCCAAAGCGTTGGTCGCCTTTCCAGGCGGCTATGGCACGCTCGATGAAATGTTTGAAACCCTCACGTTAGTGCAAACCCGCACGATCAAGCCTGTTCCTGTGGTCTTGGTGGGTGAGCGCTACTGGCGTCAGGCGTTCAACGTGGACTTTCTGGTCGATGAAGGGGTCATTGATCCGGAGGATCGGGAATTGTTCTGGTTCGCCGAAACGGCACAGGAGATCTGGGACGGCATCCAGCATTGGTACAGGGTCAACGGCGGGTCTTTAGAAACGGCCACTTCGGAATGAGATTCGTCTGATTTGAAGCGATGCAAATTTTCATTTCACGCAGCCGATCGCGGCGTCACGGGTTCCAGCCATCTAGTCGAATGTAACGGTCACCGTATATTGAATCTCTTGGGGTCATATTCCCCGCAGCTTGCTGCGGGGTAGTTCATTGCGCAGTCACGCAAATGTGCGCCGCTAAGTAATCAGCAGCGCTAACTCCGCCCCCGAGCGCTCGCTCTAATACCGCGTTCTTAAACTGTCGACAAAACCCTCAAAGTCTTGCGTCCCTCGGTCTTCTTTCAACGCCTCGCCCAATAACTCTGGCTGGCTGCTTACCCCGTAGGTCAGGATAGATGTCGTATCGGGAAATAGAGGAAAGTGGGGCGAGAGAGAAGGAAAAGCGCGTGGGTCAACAACGAACGGAGGAGTTTAAAAGAGCGGCGGTAGAGAAGTTTCACAGTCGAGGGTCGCGGACAGTGTAGGAAGCGGACCTCAAGGAACGGCGATAACGGTGGTTTGGCCTTTCCCGGGTTTGCACTCTTGCGAAACAAGAGCTCGTTTAATTGTCGAGAATGACGAACCTTTCAAGCAAAGAATACCAAGGCCAAGTAATTACAATCATGGAAATTGCTGGCATCCAACTTGCGATTTGTCAGTGAACAAGAAACCAAACCACGGAGGTTGCAATGAAAGACTTAGTGTTGGTTTTGATGATCATGATGAGTTTCGGTCAATGGGGTTGCATGTTCTTGGGTGGAGCGGCGGTAGGGGCCGCCGGAACAGGAGCAGCTTACGAGTATAACGCCCATCAGCAGATGGAGAAGCTGGAGGCGGATTATAAAGCCGAGAGAATTTCTCGCAAAGAATACGAAGCGCGGAAGAAACAGATTGAGGCAGGATCCCTCATTTACTAACAGCCGGAGCATCGTTTTTTCGCATAGCCGCTCTATGTGTTTAATCGAATTCAACGAGTAACCAAAAAACAAGCAACGGTAAGAAAAGGAGATATTTATGATACGGGCATTCAAAAGGTTGACAGTTACGTTGGCACTTCTGTTCTTCATGACCAGCTGCCAAGCTATGACCGGTCAGACGATGGGAGAGAACATCGACGATTCATATATTACGGGCGCGGTGAAGACCCAGCTTGCATCAGACAAGCTGGTCAGTCTGACACGCGTCGAAGTTGAAACCACTAATGGGATTGTTTATCTCACCGGCCAAGTCCAGACCGCCGAGCAGAGGTACCACATTGGGTCGCTTGCGTAGCAGGTAAATGGCGTCAAACGGGTCGTTAACAACCTGCAAGTGATCAACCGTTAGAGGGTAACGGTCTAAACGTGAGTGTATGCAAAAAGAGGAGAAACTTATGACAACGAATGGCGAATCCAAATTCTCATATTTACTTATCGGACTAGGTCTGGGAGCCATCGGTGGGCTGATGGCCGCACTGCTCGGCCGCAAGGAGACGCGCGAATTGCTTCGTGAGCGCAGCAACAAAGGCTTAGACTACCTGAATCAGCAGGCCGGAAAGCTGCGTGAGAGCGCCGACATGATCGTGAAAAAGGGCAAGGAAATCATTGGCCCTCATTGCGACTCGGTCAAGACCGATACGGAGGCCCAAAAACAGTCTCACCAGGAAGAAAGGCGAGAGCATTTGGGCGGATAGCGAATCAGAGGCGGTGCGTTCTATAGCCGGAAAGGAGCTAAAAAATGCTTTGGACAATCTTTGTGATTCTTTTGATCATGTGGGCGCTGGGATTGGTCACTTCGTACACGATGGGAGGGTTCGTCCACATTTTATTGGTCATTGCCCTGATAGTGCTAGTGGTCAATCTCATTCAGGGGCGAAGAGTCTAGTAGCGGTTTCGGGTTTAAAAGAAAGGAGTTTTTATGGGTATGAAACAGATAACGCTTGTTGGGATCGCCCTCATTGTCCTGGGGATCGTGGCCTTTGCCTACCAGGGCATCACCTACACGAGCCGCGAGAAGATCATCGATATTGGACCCATCCAAGCCACCGCCGACACCCAGAAAACCATCCCGTTGCCACCTCTCCTGGGCGGATTGGTGTTAGCAGGCGGGATTGTGTTGGTTTTAGTCGGAGCCAATAAATCTTAGACAACCCGTCTGCCTATCATGAGCGGGTGTCGCACCGACGATGAGCGATGGCTCAAGCTATCCTAAGCTGGAGAGGAAGGGATTGATATGACCAATCTACTTTGGACTCTACCGATCGCTCTCGTTGCGATTTGGCTCGCGGTGCAGATCATGCGAGGACGAATATGATCGGCGGCGCGCCGGATTGGAGAGATGATGAATCAGGTTTCCCAGCGAAAACGCCGCGCAAAATCGCCATGCTCGGCAACCATCTGCCACGCCAGTGTGGCATCGCGACATTCACGACCGATCTCAGCGGCGCGATAGCCGCGGAAGTCTCGAATGCCGATTGCTTCGTGGTCGCGATGAATGACGCCGGCAAACGTTATGCGTATCCACCGCGCGTCCGCTTCGAGGTGGCAGAGAGTGAGATCGCATCGTACCGCGTCGCAGCGGATTTTTTGAACGCTAACACGATCGATGTCGTGTCCGTGCAGCACGAGTACGGCATCTTCGGCGGCAAGGCGGGTAACTACCTGCTCACGCTCCTACGCAAGTTGCGCATGCCGATCGTGACCACCGTTCACACCATTCTCGGCAAGCCGGATTCCATGCAGCATCGAGCTATGAATGAGATCGCCCGACTGTCGAGGCGGCTCGTCGCCATGAGCGCCCACGGCGCCGCTCTCCTTCATAATGTTCACGGCGTACCCGAGAACAAAATCGATATCATCCCGCACGGGATTCCGAGCGTGCCGTTTGCCTCAAACAATAAGAAAGAGCTCGGGATCGAAGGCAAGTCGGTGATTTTTACATTCGGACTGCTCTCGCCGGACAAGGGGATCGAGCATGTCATCGACGCACTGCCCGCGATTCTTACGCGCTACCCGGACACGGTTTACGTCGTGCTCGGAGCGACTCATCCACATATTAAAGAGCGGCACGGCGAGACCTACCGTGAGAGCCTGGAGCGTCGTGCGCAAGCACTTGGCGTGGAATCTAGCATGATCTTTCACAATCGTTTCGTCAGCCGCGGCGAGCTCGTCAAGTTTCTCTCCGTCGCCGACATTTATGTCACGCCGTACCTCAACCCGGAGCAAAGCACGTCCGGGACGTTGGCCTATGCGGTAGGCTCTGGCAAAGCCGTCATCTCCACGCCTTATCTTTATGCGCGCGAACTCCTTGCTGACGGGCGCGGCATACTCGTGCCGTGGAGAGACTCCCAGACCATCGCAAGCGTGGTCGTGGATCTCCTAAGCAATGATGCGAAACGACTTGCGCTCTGCGCACGCGCCGCCGTTCACGGCCGCGGCATGCTCTGGCCCGCGGTCGCGCGCCGCTACCTGCAGAGCTTCGACCGGGCATGCGGTCGAGAGACATCTGCGCCTCGCATCGGCCAAGAACTACCCGTTCGAGCTCGCCACATCTGAACGTGCTCGTTGACAATGCAGGAGAACCACCAGCTCGCGTTAAGAGCCGGAAATGAAAACACATTCGTTTGCGAAAGAGGGCATAACCGATCTTGGGAGGCGCAAAAGTTATGTTAAGCCAACTTACAAGCGGGCGTGAAGCGGTCACGGTGCCAACCCCAGAGCTGCCGTTTAAAAAATTGCGGGTCGTCCTGATCAAACCGTCCAAGTACGACGATGACGGCTATGTGATTCGCTTTTGGAAAGGCGTGCTCCCGAGCAACACGCTCAACGTCCTGCACGGTCTGACCGAAGAGGTGAAACACAGTCGGGTATTCGGCGACCTAAGGATTGAGATCGTCACCTTTGACGAGACATCTGAAAAACTCCCCGTAAGAAAAATTATCCGCTGGAGCCGGCGTCCTTCTATCAAGCTTGTGGTGGGGTTGGTGGGAGTCCAAACCAACCAGTTTCCGCGGGCCTTTGACCTGGCTCGGCAGTTCCGGGCCGCTGGGATCGATGTGATCATCGGCGGATTCCACACCAGCGGCACTATCAACATGCTGAGCGACCAGGAACCGGATATTCAAGCGCTGGTTAGAGAATCCATCTCGGTCGTATCCGGTGAAGTCGAGGAGAATTGGGCGGAGATCCTGGCGGACGCGCTCCAAGGCCGGCTTAAACCCATCTATTCATTCGCCCAAGACCTGCAAAGCCTTGTCGATATCGGCAGCGCGCCGCTCCCCCGAATCAGCCCCAAGACCATGCGCCGGTTTGCTAAGCCCAACTTCGGGACCGCTGACACATCGCGTGGCTGTCCTTTTGCCTGTTCCTTTTGCACCATCATCAACGTTCAAGGGCGCAAGATGCGCGAGCGCAGCCCCGAGAGCATCGCTGAGATGGCGCGTAGGAACTACTTCGAGCACGGGATCACCTTCTACTTCTTCACGGACGATAATTTTGCCCGTAAGAAGCTCTGGCGCGAGACCTTCGAAGAGATCATCAAGTTGAGGCAAGAAGGGATCATAATCTCATTCATGATTCAGGTGGACCTGGCACGTAAGCCGAAGGATTTCGTGCGCCTTGCAGCTGAGGCGGGTTGCACTCAGGTCTTCATCGGCATGGAGAGTCTGAACCCGGAAAACCTTAAAGCTGAAGGAAAAGGGCAAAACCACGTCGAAGAGTACCGACAGATTATTAACGAATGGCACGATGCAGGGGTGGTCGTCCATACCGGGTACATTATCGGGCTTCCTTTCGACACCAAAGAGCAGGTACCACAGGACATCCGCTACCTCATGGATGTCATCCAGCCGGATCAGTCCTCTTTCTTCATGTTGACTCCCCTTCCGGGCTCCCACGATCACCGCGAAATGAAGAAACGTGGCGAGTGGATGGATCCGGATTTCAACAAGCGCGATTCCTTCCATGCGACCGTCAAGCATCCCAACATGACCGCGGAGGAGTGGTTCCGTGCCTACCAGGACGCGTGGAAATCCTTCTACAGCAAAGAGAACATGATCAAGATTCTGTCGCAGTGGAACCATAACCCGAAGGCTTATTGGATTCTCATGTCGGTTTTTTTCTGGTATAAAAATGCCGCCGTCATCGAAAAAGAACATCCGATGATCGCGGGCTTTTTTAGACTAAAGGACCGGCTGTCGCGCAGGCCCGGATTCGCCATCGATCCCCTGCCGGTCCACCTCTGGAAACGCGCGAAAGAAGTCCTCCATCTCTTCGCTCTGTGGGGCAAATTTCTCAAAGAGATGGAAGAGGTATGGCTCCAGTCGCGCAACAAAAGCGAAAA
Organism: Deltaproteobacteria bacterium; assembly: GCA_030688735.1. Lineage (GTDB taxonomy): Bacteria > Desulfobacterota > Binatia > UBA9968 > UBA9968 > JACPFE01. The sequence continues at coordinate 2,025 of JAUYJC010000060.1, read as the reverse complement.
AGAAGAAAAATGGCTCGCGGACACGCAGCGAATTCAAGGAGAGATTTGGCAGGCTCTCAAGATCGCAGAATGGCAGAAAGCCTACGGTAATGCCAAGTCAACACTCCCAGCCAAGGCCAAAGCCCTGTTGGATCCCTTCGAAGAGATCTCTTCAAAGATACTTTTCACACGCAAAGATCTGAACGCCTTTCTGCGCCAATGGGATGGTCTGCAATCGAGATTGCAGGAACTGCGGCTCCATCTTAACCGCGAGGGAGAGGCTGCGCGCGGGTGGCTCGATGAGATGGTTCGTATCCAAACGAGCACCCGGCTTGAGAGCAGGATACAGGAATGGCAGGAGGCCTACTCGCGACTGCGGCAAAGCCTGCCGTCGAAATACCGCCTCCTTCACGCCAAGTTTGACGCCTTGAGCAATCGCGCGCTTTACTCGCGTGAACCGCTACAGCGGTTTTGGGACAACACCCTGGAACAATTAAGAGGTATGAGGATACGGAACATTGACCTTGGGAAACTCACTGCCAACTTGATCAAAGACTTTTTCCTCACCACGTCTTTCGTCTTCACCTACCGCACCGGCTCTCGGACCAAATAAGCCAGCGCGGGACAATTTACTTAGGCCAATTCGACCTTTTGGTCGAGCGTTTCGACGTTTTCGGCGAACCCTCTCTTCTTTTCTCGCTCGCGCCATCAAAATCTTTTGGAAAATCCAGCCTTTCCGTCAGTACAGGGTCTGGTACACAACCTGCTCTATAATCGTCGTTGAAAATACTCAATCATGATTCAACAGACTCCTGAAGCGGAACGGTTCAAAAAGCAAATGCGCGATTCGTTGCGGCACGAGACATTGAAATCTCGTGCTGTGACGATCCCGCGGCACGCGAATGTTTACACCTGCGGCGACCAGGACGGGATGGTCTATTTCATTGAGGCCGGCCAGATCAAACTGCTTCTGCTCTCGCCCCAAGGTAAAGAGTGCCTGCTTGCTATCCATAGCGCCGGAGATATTTTCGGCGAGCTGAGCTTAGCCGGGTTAGGCGCGCGCCACGAAACCGCGGTGGCGATGAAAGAAACGACCGTAAAACAAATACCCTGTGCTCAGTTCTTTGCGCGCTTGAGCCGCGACTCGCTGCTTGAGGCCTTCGTGCGCTATCTCGCCGTGCGCATCGCCGGCCAACAGCAGGTCATCGCGAATCTGGTGACGGTGGACAGCGAGCAGCGATTGGGCAAGACGCTGTTGCAGTTGGCGCGCACACTGGGCAAGAAGGACCAACAGAGCACTCGCATCGAACTGAAGTTGTCGCATGATGAATTGTCCGAGATGGTGGGCACGACTCGGCCGCGGATCAGTTTGTTTATGCAGCGCTTTCGTAACCTCGGGTTGATTGAGACCAACCTAGATCGCTTTCTCGTCATTAATGAACAAAAACTCACCGATTATCTAGCTCGGGCCATCGCCGCTGGGCACCATCGCGGGTCTCGCGATGATTCTTTTCAAACCCGTCCAGTTATCAGACAAATGCTCTTTCCCAAATTAGCCGAACGTCATATCGAATCAATAAGGAGGTAACTCACTATGGGACTGATATTGTTGATCGTCTTGCTTCTGCTCCTGTTTGGCGGTCTGCCCCGCTGGGGTTATCACTCGTATGGTTACGGTCCCTCGGGCATCGTCGGGACGATATTAATTATCGTCCTGATTCTATTCCTTTTGGGCCGAATCTAAGGGCGCTGAGCGTCGTACGGCTATCCGGGTCCGACACCTACAATCACGTCGCAACAAACCATTATGAAGAGTTAGGAGAATACCATGATCAAACAAATCGAAATCTACGGTCAGCGCGTCAAACTCTACAGCTCAGACCAAGGACGCACTTGGTCGAGCAGTCCGCAATCGATCGTTGCTTATGGGCAAAGGAAAAAGATGTTGCGCTTGGAGTAACGGAAGAGATTTGAACGGATGGACGCTACGCAGGATCGCGATCCGAGGAATTTTACTGCACTTGAGTTTTCCAAGGAGTCTCAGAT